>NZ_DAMAGC010000021.1:0-48168 GCF_031995405.1 Stenotrophomonas sp.
CGTTGGCCGGCTCTGCATGAATCCAACCGAATGAGACGCCGGCCAGCGGCCGGCATCACCCGGGTTGATCCGACTATCCGTGGAGCCGGCCAGCGGCCGGCACTACCCGGGTTGATCCGATTATCCGTGGAGCCGGCCAGCGGCCGGCACTACCCCCCCCTGTGCCAAAGCGGACGGATGCCCGCCAGCGGGTCATGCGTCGACGCGGCCTAGAAACCGTGGCGCTTGCGCAGCCGCCGGGCGATGGCGGCGCGGACGTAGACCCCGTAGGCCAGGCCGAACACGAAGCCGGCGATGTGCGCCCACCAGGCCACCATGCCGAAGCTCGGGCCGATGTAGGCGAACACCACCTGCAGCGCCGCCCAGACGCCGATCAGCAGGTAGGCCGGCGCCCGCACGAATTCCAGGAACAGACCCAGCGGGATCACCACGCCCAGCCGCGCACCGGGGAACAGGGCCAGGTAAGCGCCGATCAGCGCCGACACCGCGCCACTGGCGCCGATGATGATCTGGTCCGGGCTGCCCATGGTGTAGATCGCGGTCAGGTTGGAGATCGCCCCGCCGACCAGGAACAGCAGGATCAGCCGCCACGGCCCCAGCACGCGTTCGGCCGGTAACCCGAAGATCAGCAGGAACACCAGGTTGCCCAGCAGGTGCGACCAGTCCGCGTGCAGGAACAGCGCGGTGAACAGGCGCAGCACGCTGCCGTCCTGCAGGGTGGCCCACCAGTCCAGCGGGTGGGTCAGCCCGGTCGACAGGGCGCCCCAGTCCAGCCACAAACTGCGGCGGGCATCGTCCGGGCGCGAGATCGACCACAGGAACGCCGCCCACAGGGCGGCGAACAGCAGCGGGGTAGCCCAGCGGAAGGCGGACTTCTTGCGGGAGGGGATCGACACGAACATGGGTGCGCTAGCCTAGCGCGGCGGCGCCCGCGGTGGGGAATTGACGGGTTCAGCCTGAATAGCCATACCGGGGCATTCCGTTATTGTTTCATTAACCGGTCTGGGTATACTCCAATACGGCGTCGTATGTCGGGAGGGGAATCCGGCGCGTTGTCTCCACCGAAAGGCAGGGATGACGCAGGCGCACGTTGCCAAACACCACCGCAATTCCGGAGAGAACCAAACATGCATACCGCTTCCACGCTTGCCCGCGTCACCGCCCTGGCCGTCGGCATTGCCGGTGTCCTGGCTGTCGGCCACGTCAACGCCGCCGCCTTCCAGCTGAAGGAAAACAGCGCCAAGGGCCTCGGCCGCGCTTTCGCCGGTTCCGGCAGCGCCGAGGGCGACGCCTCGATCATCGCCGTCAACCCGGCTGGCATGCGCCAGCTCGAGGGCACCCAGATCCAGGGTGACCTGAGCGCCATCAGCTTCTCGGCCAAGTACAGCGGCACCGGCCGCAAGCCGACCGGCCAGCCGCAGACCGGCGGTGACGGCGGCGACGCCGGCATGATCGCTCCGGTCCCGGCGGCGTACTTCCACATGCCGATCGGCGAACAGGCCCACTTCGGCGTGTCGCTGACCGCGCCGTTCGGCTTCAAGACCCAGTACGACAACGCGTGGGTCGGCCGTTACAGCGGCCTGAAGACCGACCTGAAGGCGATCGACCTGGGCTTTGCCGCCTCCTACGACGTCAACCCGTACGTGTCCTTCGGCGCGTCGGTGTTCGTTGAACACCTGACCATCGAACTGAGCAACAACATCGACTTCGGCACCGCGCTGGCGCAGTCGCGCGTGCCGGGCTTCGCCCCGGGCAGCGCCGATGGCAAGCTGACCGTGGAAGGCGACAACAACGCCGTGGGCTGGACCGTCGGTGGCTTGTTCAGCCCCGATGAGAACACCCACATCGGTATCAGCTACCGCTCCAAGGTCGAGCACAAGATCACCGGTGGCGACGCTACCTTTGACGTGCCGTCCAACGCCGCTGCCGTGCTGGCCATTGCCCAGCCGGGCCGCTTCACCAGCACCTCGGGCAAGGCCACCCTGACCCTGCCGGCCTCGGCCACCTTGAGCGTGACCCACAACGTCAACGACCGCTGGACCGTGATGGGTGATGTCACCCGTACCGCCTGGTCGACCGCGTTCGACCAGGTCACCATCGACTATGCCTCGGCGCAGCCGGACTCGGTGCTGGAATTCGGCTACCGCGACACGACCTTCGTCTCGCTGGGTACCGACTTCAAGCTGAGCGATACCGTCACCCTGCGCGGCGGTGTCGCGCTGGACCAGACCCCGACCACCAACGCCCACCGCGACGTGCGCGTGCCCGACACCAGCCGCAAGTGGCTGTCGCTGGGCGTGGGCTGGACCCCGTCGGCGAACATCGAATACAACTTCGGTTACACCCACCTGTTCACCAAGGATCCGGACGTCAACATCGCCGGCACCACCAACAACCAGGGCAACTCGCTCACCGGCAAGTACAAGGTGCGCGGCGACGTGCTGGCCGCGTCGGTCAACTACAAGTTCTGATCGACGTAGCCGCACCGGTTGTCTGAGTGGCAGAAGGCCCCGCGAAAGCGGGGCCTTTTGTTTCAAGGCGGCTCGCCCGTGGCATTCAATCCAGCCATCGCCGGTCGCGTTGCATGGCTGGCGCAACGGCGACGCAGTCGGGTGGGATCGCGGTCCCGACGACGGATCCGACCGTGAGGGAGCAGATCGGCACAGTCTCCACATGTCCATTTGCCCGCACCCGGTGCGGAGTAACCTCCACCGCGTGTGCAAACCCACTACGGAGCGGTGCCTGCCATAGACTGTTTACCCTTCCTGCATGCCGTCGACATGGACCGCCGATACCTGAAAAAGATGCGCGCCTACTGGGCGCGCGAAGAAGCGAAGAACCTTCGCCATCTTCAAAAGATGCTTGCGACATCGGCCTGGTTCGATTTCTGGCACGTGCATCCGGATTGGTATGGAAAAGCAGCACGTGACCCCTCCGACCGGGAGGCGGTCGCGCACTCTGCCCTCCGGCTGCTCGACCATGCGCGGCGCTCGCTCGACGCAGACGCGCGCGAGGTGCAGTGTTGGGCGGAGCTGTATCCGAACACGATGAACGACGGGGTGTACCTGCATTCGGCCAATCCAAATGGTCGAGCGAACTACCCGCATGAGTTCACCGGCTATATCTGGGGAGCGAAGATCCCGGCGTGGCTGGAAGCGCTGCTTGACGCCGCGCGCTACGAGGTTGGCGTGAAGGAAAGCGAAGAGGGGGCAATCTACGTGATAAGGGCGCGCGCGACGCCTCTTGCTGCATCTCAGCGGTGCCACGATGGCCCGGCTGCATAACGCAGCCCCTGCCGCTGCGGCGCGATGACATCCGGAACGCCATACGCCGCTTCGTCATGCCCCAGGCCGGTGTACCAGCCACGGCCGCCGTCGAAAGCATGCACCAGGCGATCGGGTGGTCCCTGCTCATCGTGCCGCCCGTATAGCGGCGTTCGTCCACGGTGGCGACCACCTGCACGCGCGGGCGCGGATTGGAGCGGAGCGCATCGCGGATCGGCCACGCGTTGCCACGTGCGTGGCCATCGCGCTCGGGCTGCACGCGGGTGTCAGGGCAGTGCGAGATGGCCGGATTCTGCCATGAAGTTGGCCCATGGCAACGGCGGGAAACCGCGTTTCAGGCGCCATCGGCGCGGATGCAGCGCGTACAATCCCGCACCGCCCCCGCATGGCGTGGGTCATGACGTTTTGACAAGGATCTGCATATGTCGCCGCTCGCGTTTCGTTCCACCCTTTTGTTGGCTTTGGCCTCCCTGTCCGCACCCGCCTGCGCGGCCGATTTCGCCACGTGTTTCACTCTGAAGCCGGGCGTGTCCTGGTCCACTGCCGATGAAACGTTGACCATCGAACAGGCGACCTTCGCCGGTCAGCCTGCGATCAAGGTCAACAGCGCAGGCGGTGGCGTCGCGACTGCCAGCTACTACGATGTCAGCGGCCGCCAGTTCCTCGGCCAGGATCGCTACGGCATCTCCGCCTGGGGCGGCGATGCGTCCAAGCCGGTGATGACCGACATGTTCAAGCCTGCGCCGACGTTCCCGCAGACGGCCAGGCCGGGCGACCGCTTCCAGTACACCGGCAAGGGCGAGCGCACCCATCACGTTGAAGACACCGTCGAGCCGCTCGACTTCGACGGCTTCTCCGATTACACCTTCGTCGGCTTCGAAAACGTCGACGTGGAGATCGATGGCCAGCCGCGCACCTTCAAGGACACCTGCCACGTCAGCGCGACCTTCGAGGACAACCGCATCGAAGGCTGGTACGCGGCCGGCTTCGGCCGCATCAAGTTCGAGCGCTACATGGGCAAAGAACTGTTCATGCGCGATGAGATCGAGTCGATCGACGCCCCGTAGTGCCCGTTGCTGACGGTGCCTCGTCGAGCGGCATGACATCCACAAAAAACCCCGCTTTCGCGGGGTTTTTCGTTCAACACATGACGCCGTGCATCAATCGCCCAGCGTCAGCAGCGAGGCATTGCCGCCGGCCGCCGTGGTGTTCACGGTGACGGTCTTTTCGGTGGCAAAGCGCAGCAGGTAGTGCGGTCCGCCGGCCTTGGGGCCGGTGCCGGACAAGCCCTGGCCGCCGAACGGCTGCACGCCCACCACCGCACCGATCTGGTTGCGGTTGACGTATACGTTGCCGACGTTGATACGCGAGGAAATGCGGTCCACGGTTTCGTCGATCCGCGAATGCACGCCCAGGGTCAGCCCGTAGCCGGTGGCGTTGATCTGATCGATCACCGCGTCGAGCTGGTCGCCCTTCCAGCGGATCACGTGCAGCACCGGCCCGAAGATTTCCTTGTGCAGCTGGTCCAGGTTCTTCAGTTCGTACGCACGCGGGGCGAAGAAGGTGCCATGCGCGGCCGCTTCGCTGAGTTCGGCGGCGGCGATCAGGCGCGCTTCCTTCTCCATGCGCACGGCGTGGTCCTGCAGGATCTGCAGCGCGTCGGCATCGATCACCGGGCCGACGTCGGTGGACAGCAGGCCGGGGTCACCGACCTTCAGTTCGGCCATCGCGCCGGACAGCATGGTCATCACCTTGTCGGCGATGTCGTCCTGCACGAACAGCACGCGCGCGGCCGAGCAGCGCTGGCCGGCGGAGGTGAACGCCGAACCGATCGCATCCTTGACCAGCTGTTCCGGCAGCGCCGAGGAGTCGGCGATGAAGGCGTTCTGGCCGCCGGTCTCGGCGATCAGCACGCCGATGGCGGCATCGCGTGCGGCCATCGCGCGGTTGATCGCGCGGGCGGTGTCGGTGGAGCCGGTGAAGGCCACGCCGGCCACGCGCGGGTCGGCAGTGAGCGCGGCACCAACGGTGGCGCCGTCGCCGGGCAGGAACTGCACCACGCCCTCGGGCACGCCGGCGTCGAGCAGCAGCTTCACGGCGTAGTAGCCGATCAGGTTGGTCTGTTCGGCCGGCTTGGCGATGACGCTGTTGCCGGCGGCGAGTGCGGCGGCCACCTGGCCCAGGAAGATCGCCAGCGGGAAGTTCCACGGGCTGATGCAGACGAACACGCCACGGCCGTGCAGCTGCAGTTCGTTGGACTCGCCGGTGGGGCTGGGCAGCTTCTCTGCATGGCCGAACTGCTCGCGGGCCTGCTTGGCGTAATAGCGCAGGAAATCGACCGCTTCGCGCACTTCGGCGATGCCGTCGGGCAGGCTCTTGCCGGCTTCCTTGACGCACAGCGCCATGAACTCGGGCAGGCGCGCTTCGAGCTGGTCGGCAGCGTGTTCGAGGATCGCCGCGCGGCTGGCGGCCGGGGTGCGGTTCCACGTCGGCTGCGCGGCCACGGCATTGGCCAGCGCCTTTTCGACGGTAGCGCTGTCGGCCGGCTGCCACTGACCGACGACCTGACGGGTGTCGGCCGGGTTGGTCACGTTCAACAGCGCGCCGGTCGGGGTGGCGCCGGGCACCAGCGGTGCGGCGTGCCAAGGCTTCACGGCGGCGTTGAGCTGCTCGGCCAAAGCGCGCAGATCGTTGTCGTTGGCGAGATTGACGCCCATGGAGTTCTTCCTGTCATGGTTCTGGCTGCGCAGCAGATCGACCGGCAGCGGGATTTTCGGATGCGGGATGGATGCGAAGGAGGACACCGCCTCGACCGGATCGCGGATCAGGTCGTCGATGGCCACGCTGTCGTCGGTGATGCGGTTGACGAAGCTGGAGTTGGCGCCGTTTTCCAGCAGGCGGCGCACCAGGTAGGGCAGCAGGTCTTCGTGCGAACCGACCGGTGCGTACACGCGGCACGGCACGTTCAGGCGATCGGCCGGCACCACTTCGGCGTACAGGTCATCGCCCATGCCGTGCAGCTTCTGGTGCTCGTACTGGCCACCCTTGGCGATCGTCTTGACGGCGGCGATGGTGTGCGCGTTGTGCGTGGCGAACATCGGGTACAGCGCATCGGCGTGGGTGAACAGCCGCCGGGTGCACGCCAGGTAGGACACGTCGGTGTTCTGCTTGCGGGTGAACACCGGGTAGGCGGGCAGGCCATCGATCTGCGCACGCTTGATCTCCGCATCCCAGTACGCGCCCTTGACCAGGCGCACCTGCAGCCGGCGACCGATGCGGCGGGCCAGGTCGGCCAGGTAATCGATCGTGTACGGGGTGCGCTTCTGGTAGGCCTGCACGACCACGCCGAAGCCTTCCCAGCCCACCAGCGAGGCGTCGGTGACCACCGCTTCGATGATGTCCAGCGACAGCTCCAGGCGGTCGGTTTCCTCGGCATCCACGGTGCAGCCGATGCCATAGGACTTGGCCAGCTGCGCCAGTTCCAGCACGCCCGGCACCAGGTCGGCCATCACACGCGCGCGCTTGGCGTGCTCATAGCGCGGGTACAGCGCGGAAAGCTTGATCGAGATGCCCGGGGCCGCGTTGACGTCGCCATCGGGGCGGCCACCGCGTGCCTTGTGGTCACCGCCGATGGAGTGGATCGCGCGGCGGTAGTCTTCCAGGTAGCGCTTGGCGTCCTTCATGGTCAGCGCTCCTTCGCCGAGCATGTCGAACGAATAGCGGTAGCTGGCGTTGTCGCCCTTGTGCGAGCGCGACAGCGCTTCGTCGATGGTGCGGCCCATGACGAACTGGTGGCCCATGATCTTCATCGCCTGGCGCACGGCCAGGCGGATCACCGGCTCACCCACGCGGCCGATCAGACGTGCGAACGCACCGGGTACGTCGGCACGGGTGGCGTCGTTGATCTGCACCAGCCGGCCGGTCAGCATCAGGCCCCAGGTGGAAGCGTTGACCAGTACCGAGTCGCTGCCGCCCATGTGCTTCTTCCAGTCCGCATCGCCGAGCTTGTCGCGGATCAGCTTGTCGGCGGTGTCCTGGTCGGGGATGCGCAGCAGCGCTTCGGCCACGCACATCAGCAGCACGCCTTCTTCGCTGCCCAGGTCGTACTGGCGCATGAACGCTTCGATCGCGCCCTGGTCCTTGGCGCGCACGCGAACGCGCGCCACCAGGTCGGCGGCCACGGCCTGCACCTGCGCCTGTTCGGCGGCCGGCAGGCGGGCCTGCTCCAGCAGCTCGCGCACATGGCTGGCCTCGTCCTTCATCCAGGCATCGGTGATGGCCTGGCGGAACGCAGGGGGAGGCGTCGGCAGCTCGGGCGACAGCAGCGGCGGACGGAGAGCGCCGGACGGGGCCGGGGCAGGAATCGGTGCGGAGGGTGCGGTCATGCCGGTCGGCTCGTGGAAAACTTGACCATTTTAATCGTTTTTTTGATCCGACAAGCAATTTCAGGAGCGCGGTCGATAGTGGCGATAGCCTTTCATACAAAGGGATTCGACGGACAACCCGCAGCCTTGAGGATTTATGCCGATTTCGGCAAAAGTGCTGCCGATGTCCATGCTGTATTGCACCATTCCCGAAAGTGTGAATGGACCCTTGCTACTGTCGCGAGTGCAGGGCTACCATCGAGACGTTTCCCGCGGCAGGAAAACGCGGTTGCGACATGATCGAGGTGCTGACAGCTCCGGACGGATCAGGGACGCGACTGCGGCTGCGTCCCCCACGGGCGCTCGATGCCCGGCAGTTCGTCCTGTTGTTTGCTGTGTTGTGCGGGGTGATGGGGTTGGCGGCCGGCCTGGGTTGGCTCGCCGGCAACGTATTCGCCCCGTTGTTCGCGCTGCTGTACAGCCTGTTGCTGGCAGCGGCACTGCGTAGTGTGTGGCGTAGTGGAGAACGGCAGGAAGAAATCCGGGTGGTTCCGGCGTGTGTGGAGGTCATCCCCGCACCCGGGCACTCGCCGGTGTTCAGCGCGCATCCGCATTGGGTACGCCTGATCGCCGACGAGCAGAGGGTCCGGCTGGCGTCCAGTGGCAGGCAGGTGGAAGTGGGGGCGTTCCTCGCACCGGCCGAACGCAGGGCACTGGCTCAGAAACTAGAAGGCTTGCTCGCGGCCAGCGATGGCTGCAACCGACGACGCTAAGGGTCTAGGCAATGAAGCAACGCATCAAGTGGGGCAGTACGTTCGGGAAGACAGCAACAAGCGGGGCCGCGCTGCTGGCGCCCGCATTGGCGTGGGCCCAGGCGGCCGACCCCAAACCGTGGCAGTTGAACATGGGCAAGGGGGTGACCCAGAGCTCGCGGTTGGCCTGGGAATCCAACCTGTTCTCGCTGTGGGTGTGCACGATCATCGGCATCCTCGTATTCGGCGCGATGTTCTATGCCATCTTCAAGTTCCGCAAATCCAAGGGGGCCGTCGCGGCCACCTTCAGCCACAACACCAAGGCGGAAATCGTCTGGACGGTGATCCCGGTGATCATCCTGGTGGTGATGGCGTGGCCGGCCACGGCCAACCTGATCAAGTTCTATGACACCCGCGATTCGGAAATGACCGTCAAGGTCACCGGCTACCAGTGGATGTGGAAGTACGAGTACCTGGGCGAGGACGTGACCTTCACCAGTCGCCTGGACCGCGAGTCCGACCGGGTCCGGCAGAGCGGCAAGGTACCCACGCTGGCGTCGAATCCGCACTACCTGCTGGAGGTGGACAACCGCCTGGTGCTGCCGGTGGATACCAAGGTGCGCTTCGTGATCACCTCCGACGACGTCATCCACGCCTGGTGGGTGCCGGCGCTGGGCTGGAAGCAGGATGCCATTCCCGGCTTCATCAACGAGGCCTGGACCAACATCGAAACGCCCGGCGTGTATCGCGGCCAGTGCGCCGAGCTGTGCGGCAAGGACCACGGTTTCATGCCGATCGTGGTCGAGGCGGTGTCCAAGGAAGACTTCAAGAAGTGGCTGGCCTCGCGCAAGCCCGCACCGGCGCCGGCGCCGGAAGCGGCTCCGCCAGCACCGGCTCCGGTCGAGGCGGCCCCGGCCGCCGCACCCGAAGCTGCCGCTGCGGCGCCGGCAGAGAGCAACGCCTGAAATCGAGCTGCGCCTGCCAACCGGCAGGCGTGGGTACCACCGGATCCAGTGAGGTGTAGTTGCGATGGCGCATTCCGCAGTTGACCACGACGGGCACCACGGGCATCAGCAGAGCTTTGTGGAGCGTTGGTTGTTCTCGACCAACCACAAGGACATCGGCACGCTCTACCTGCTTTTCAGCTTCATCATGTTCATCATCGGCGCGGCCATGAGCGTGGTGATCCGCGCCGAACTGATGCAACCGGGCCTGCAGTTCGTCAAGCCCGAGTTCTTCAACCAGATGACCACCGTGCACGCGCTGGTGATGATCTTCGGTGGGGTGATGCCGGCCTTCGTCGGCCTGGCCAACTGGATGATCCCGCTGCAGATCGGCGCGCCGGACATGGCGTTGCCACGCATGAACAACTGGTCGTTCTGGTTGCTGCCGGTGGCCTTCAGCCTGCTGCTGGTGACCCTGTTCCTGCCCGGTGGCGCGCCTGCCGGCGGCTGGACCCTGTACCCGCCGTTGTCGCTGCAGGGCGGCTACAACGTGGCCTTCAGCGTGTTCGCCATCCACGTGGCCGGCGTCAGTTCGATCATGGGCGCGATCAACATCATCGCCACCGTGCTCAACATGCGCGCACCGGGCATCGACCTGCTGAAGATGCCGATCTTCTGCTGGGCCTGGCTGATCACCGCCTTCCTGCTGATCGCGGTGATGCCCGTGCTTGCCGGTGCGGTCACCATGCTGCTCACCGACAAGTTCTTCGGCACCAGCTTCTTCAACGCGGCCGGCGGCGGCGACCCGGTGATGTTCCAGCACATCTTCTGGTTCTTCGGCCACCCGGAGGTGTACATCATGATCCTGCCGGCATTCGGCGTGGTCAGCGAGATCATCCCCACCTTCAGCCGCAAGCCGCTGTTCGGCTATCAGGCGATGGTCTATGCGGTGGCGGCGATCGCGTTCCTGTCGTTCATCGTCTGGGCCCACCACATGTTCACCGTGGGCATGCCACTGGGCGGCGAGATCTACTTCATGTTCGCCACGATGCTCATCTCCATTCCCACCGGGGTGAAGGTGTTCAACTGGGTCAGCACCATGTGGCGCGGCTCGCTTACCTTCGAAGCGCCGATGCTGTGGGCGGTGGCCTTCGTCATCCTGTTCACCATCGGCGGTTTCTCCGGATTGATGCTGGCCATCGTGGTGGCCGACTTCCAGTACCACGACACCTATTTCGTGGTGGCGCACTTCCACTACGTGCTGGTCACCGGCGCGGTGTTCGCGCTGATCGCGGCGGTGTACTACTGGTGGCCCAAGTGGACCGGGCGCATGTACAGCGAGAAGTGGGCCAAGTTCCACTTCTGGTGGTCGATCGTGTTCGTCAACCTGCTGTTCTTCCCGCAGCACTTCCTCGGCCTGGCCGGCATGCCGCGGCGCATCCCCGATTACAGCGTGGCGTTTGCCGACTGGAACATGATCAGTTCGATCGGTGCGTTCGGCATGTTCGCCACGCCCTTCATGATGGCCGCGATCCTGCTGGCCTCGCTGCGCAACGGCGAGAAGGCTGCCGCACGTTCCTGGGAAGGCGCACGTGGGCTGGAATGGACGATTCCGTCGCCCGCCCCGGCACACACCTTCACCACGCCGCCGATCATCCGCCCAGGTGACCTGGCCCACGACGATGTGACCCACTGAGGCCCGCATGGACACCCCTTCGAACTCCCTGGATGTACAGGCCCTGCAACGTCGCCGCGCGCAGCGCACCGCCTGGAAAGTCGGGCTGGTGGCGGTGGCGGTGTATGTCGGTTTCATCCTCACCGGGGTGATCGGGCGATGAGCGAGGCCCGCCCGGCCACTCCCTCGCGCACGGCGGGGCTGCCCCGCCTGATCGGGGTGGCGCTGGCGGTGTTCGTGCTGACCTTCTCGCTGGTGCCGCTGTACCGGATCGCCTGCGAGAAGGTGTTCGGGGTGCGGCTGGAGCGCGGCCCGGGGGCGGCTGCCGGCGGCGCCGTCGCCACCGGCAAGCGCACCGTGCGGGTGGAATTCGATGGCGGGGTCAACTCCAAGTTGCCCTGGGCGTTCCATCCCGAGCAGTTGACCATGGACGTGGTGCCGGGTGAACTCAACGAGGCGCTGTACTTCGCGCGCAACGACAGCGACCGCGCGCTGGTGGGCAGCGCGGTGCCATCGGTGGCACCGGCCAAGGCTTCGGGCTACTTCAGCAAGACCGAGTGCTTCTGCTTCACCGCGCAGACCCTGCAGGCCGGCGAGAAGCGCGACATGCCGGTGCGCTTCATCGTCGACCCGGACCTGCCGGCCAACATCAAGACCATCACCCTGTCCTACACCTTCTACAAGAACGACGCGCTGTCCGCGCAGCTGCCCGCCGCCGCTGCGGTGCCGGTTGGCGCGCACGCCGCTCCCTGATACGCACCGGATCCCGAGACCATGGCCCAGCAAAGTCCCGATGCCACCGTGTACTTCGTGCCCACGCACAGCAAATGGCCGTTCATCGGTTCCATTGCGATGATGGTGACCATGGTCGGCGTGGCCAGTTGGCTCAACGATTCCAGTTGGGGCAAGTGGACCTTCTACGCCGGCATCGCGATGCTGGTGCTGACCCTGTTCTGGTGGTTCAGCGATGTGGTGCGCGAATCCCAGGCCGGCAGCTACAACCGCCAGGTCGACGGCTCGTTCCGCATGGGCATGGTCTGGTTCATCTTTTCCGAAGTGATGTTCTTCGGCGCCTTCTTCGGCGCGTTGTTCTACACCCGCAACCTGGGCCTGCCGTGGCTGGGCGGCGAGGGCGACCGGGTGATGACCAACGAGTTGTTGTGGACCGGCTATTCGGCGGCGTGGCCGACCAACGGTCCGGGCGCGATCGGCGGCCACTTCCAGACCATCCCGGCCTGGGGACTGCCGCTGATCAATACGCTGATCCTGCTCACCTCCGGCGTCACCCTGACCATCGCCCACCACGCGCTCAAGGCCGGACATCGCCGCCAGCTGCTGATCTGGCTGGGCCTGACCGTGGTCCTGGGTGCGTTCTTCCTCACCCTGCAGGCCGAGGAGTACATCCACGCCTACAAGGAACTCAACCTCACCCTGGGCTCGGGCATCTACGGCTCGACGTTCTTCATGCTCACCGGCTTCCACGGTGCGCACGTGCTGCTTGGCACGATCATGCTCGGGGTGATGTGGCTGCGCTCGGCCAAGGGGCACTTCACCCGCGACAACCATTTCGGTTTCGAGGCGGCCGCCTGGTACTGGCACTTCGTCGATGTGGTGTGGCTGATGCTGTTCCTGTTCGTCTACGTGCTGTAGCGTCGGGGCGACACCGTGCCGCACCGACGCCGGTGCGGTTTCAGCCGCCGATGCCGTGGGGCTTGATCCAGCCGGTGTAGATGCCGATGGCCACCAGCGCGATCAGCGCCACCGACACCGCGATGCGGCGGGTGAGCGCATTGACGGTGCGCTTGGTCTGGCCGCGATCGACCAGCAGGTAATACAGCCCGGCGCCCAGATTCCAGACGATGACGATCAGAAACGCGATTACCAGCAGGGTCTTCAACGAATCATTCATGCGCGGCTCGATGGCAGGGCGGGTACGCCTATATCACCGCGTTTGGTCGCCGTTGTCATGATGCGCAAGCACACACGCCTGATTGGCTGGGTGGCGGCGGTCGTGGTGATCGTCGGCTTCTGCCAGCTGGGCCGCTGGCAACTGCAGCGCATGCATCAGAAAGAGGCCCTGCTGGCACAGCAGGTGCCCGCGCGCGCGCAGCGCATGCGGCTGGGCCAGGCGCTGGCCGCGCCACCGGTACTGCGCTGGATCGAGGACCAGGGGACGTACCTGCCCGGCCTGATCCTGCTCGACAACCAGACCCGGCAAGGCCGCGCGGGCATCAAGGTGTACCAACCGTTCCGCAGCGACGACGGTGCACGCGTGCTGGTCGACCGGGGCTGGGTGCCGATGCCGCCGGACCGGGTGGTGCCGCATCTGCCCGCGCTGAGCGGGTCGGCGCACGTGGCCGGCCTGCTGGCGCCGGCGCCGGCCACCGGGCTGGAACTGGGGCCGGTGCTGTCGGCCACCGACCAGCCCGGGGTGTGGCTGGCCAGCCGCATGCCGGCCGACGCCCTCGCCACCGCGCTCACGCTGCCTGCGCACACCCTGCCGCAGCGTGTGCTGCGGCTGGATCCGGCCCTGCCCGGTGGTTATGCGCGTGATCTGGAGCTGCTGCCCAACACGCTGCCGCCCAGCCGCCATCTCGGCTATGCGGTGCAATGGTTCGGGCTGGCGCTGACTGTGCTGGTAGTGGCGCTGATCCTGGAATTCCGCCAACGTCGCCGCCCTGCCGCCGGTTCCCGGCGCTGAGCGCCCCAACATGAGAAAATGCCGCCCATGAATGCCACTTCCCAGGATCGGCTGCCCTCGCGCTCACGCGGCCGCTGGACGTTGATCGCCTTGTTCGCGCTGTTCTTCGGTGCGATGGCGCTGGCCGGCGTGCTGCGTTTCTCCGGCTGGCAGCCCACCGCGCACCGCAATAGCGGCCAGCTGTTGCAGCCGCCGGTGGACCTGCGCCAGCGCCCGCCGCTGCTCGCCGACGGCCAGGTCTATCCGTGGAACCCCGACGCGCGCACCTGGCGCATCCTGGTGGCGCCGTCTGCAGGCTGTACGAGCGAGTGCGTCACTTTGTCGCAGGGATTGGGCAAGGTGTGGCAGCTGTTCGGCCATAACGCCGATAATGTCGAGATCCTGTGGCTGGGCACGCCGCCGGCCGAGGTCCAGGGCTTGCCCGCATTGCGCGCGCTGCGCGACCAGCCGGCCCTGCGTTCTGCCCTTCCCGCCGTGGATGACGCCGCCGGCACGCCGGTGTATGTGATCGACCCCAACGGTTTCGTGATCATGCGCTACGCACCGGGATTCGATATGGCCGGTCTGCGCAAAGACCTGGCCACGCTGCTGAAACTGAAGTGAGTTCCGTTTAGATGAGCCTTTCCGCACGCCCGGTGCTGCACCGCAATTTCCACCGTCTGGCGTGGTTTGCGCTGATCATGACCGCCAGCACGATCATGTTCGGTTCGTTCGTGCGCCTGTCCGATGCGGGCCTGAGCTGCCCGGACTGGCCGACCTGCTATGGCCGGGTCACCTGGCCACAGCATGCCGCCGACGTGGTGGGTCATGAAGCGGCCAAGATCCGTCCGCTGGAAACCCACAAGGCGTGGCGCGAGCAGGTTCACCGCTTCCTGGCCGGCGCGCTCGGCATCGAGATCCTTACCCTGGCGCTGCTGGCCACGCGTCGTCGTCGGTGGGGCAGCACGGCGGTGGTGACCGCGTGCGTACTGGTGGCCACCGGCATACCGCTCTACATGACGGGCCTGCACGTGCCGGCCAGTGTCCTGGCCGTTCTCGGCGAGGCCATTCTGCTGATCGCCGCGCTGCGCTGGAACAACATCGACCTGGCCCGTGCCGCTTTGCTGACCCTCGCCGTGGTGATCTTCCAGGCGTTGCTGGGCATGTGGACGGTGACCTGGCTGCTCAAGCCGATCGTGGTGATGGGTCATCTGCTCGGCGGCATGTTGATGTTCAGTCTGCTGGTGTGGATGGCGTGGCGCGCCACGCACATGCCGATCACGCTGGTGGAAGCGCCGAAACTGAAGTCGCTGCTCCGGCTCGGCGTGGCCGTGCTGGTGCTGCAGATTGCCCTGGGCGGTTGGGTCAGTGCCAACTACGCCGCGCTGGCGTGCGGTGGTGGCAGCGCCTCGCTGGACAACTTCCCGCGCTGCGTCAGCCAGTGGTGGCCGCAGCATGATTTCAAGGAAGGCTTCACCCTGTGGCGTGGCATCGGCGTGGACTACGAAGGTGGCGTGCTCGATGGCGCCTCGCGGATCGCGATCCAGCTGGCGCACCGGATGATGGCGATCGTGGTGGCGGTCTATCTGCTGTGGCTGTCGGTGCGCCTGTTCAAGCTGCCCAGCATGCGCGGCTGGGCCAGCGCGCTGGGCCTGCTGGTGGTGCTGCAGATCACCCTGGGCATCCTCAACGTCAAGCTGGCGGTGCCGCTGGAAGTGGCCGTCGCCCACAGCGGTGGTGCGGTGGCGCTGCTGTTCGTGCTGGTGAGCCTGCTGGCGCGTCTGCGTGCGCCGGATGCGGACGGCAGGACCGGCACAGCAACTTCTGCCGTGCAGGCGGGCTGACGGCATGGCCAGTTACCGTCAGTACTGGGACCTGACCAAGCCCAAGGTCGTCGCCCTGATCGTGTTCACCGCACTGGTCGGCATGTTCCTGGCCATCCCCGGCTTGCCGACCGCGCAGCAGGCGCTGGACGGCGCGCTGGGCTTCCTCGGCATCTGGCTGGCCGCCTCGGCTGCCGCGGCGATCAACCAGTTGCTGGACGCGCGCATCGATGCGCAGATGGCGCGCACCTCGTGGCGCCCGCTGGTGGTGGGCAAGGTCAAGCCCTGGCAGGTGCTGGTGTTCGCCGGCCTGCTGATCGCGTTGTCGATGACCATCCTGGTGGTCTGGGTCAATGTCATCACGGCGGTGCTCACCTTCGCCTCGCTGATCGGTTACGCGGTGATCTACACCGTGTACCTCAAGCGCGCGACCTCGCAGAACATCGTCATCGGCGGCCTGGCCGGTGCCACCCCGCCGATGCTCGGCTGGGCGGCGATCACCGGCATGCAGGGCCCGTGGGACTGGGCTTACGCGTCGCTGCTGGTGCTGATCATCTTCATCTGGACCCCGCCGCATTTCTGGGCACTGGCGATCTTCCGTCGCGAGGACTACGCCAAGGCGGAGATCCCGATGCTGCCGGTGACCCATGGCGTGGTCTACACGCGCAAGTCGATCATGGTGTATTCGATCGCGCTGGCCATCGTCAGCATCCTGCCGGTCGTGGTGGGCATGAGCGGCATGTTCTACCTGGGCGGGGCGATCGTGCTCAACGCGGTCTTCCTCTGGTACGCCTGGCGCATGCTCAACCCGCCGGACGAGCTGTTCTCGATGAAGATGTTCGGCTATTCCATCGTCTACCTGATGGCGCTGTTCGCGTTCCTGATGGTGGACCACTGGATGCTGCCCTGGCTGTAAGCGGCGGGCCGCGGGCGATGGGGTGACGCATCGCGCAGCTGCCTGGCGCGCGCCTGCGGCGGCGACAGTGCGTACCGGACGCTATCGTCTGTACCTGCCCTGGCAGGGTCGTTTGCCAAACGACTGCCGATAGCGGTGGTCGGCACGTTGGCAGCATGACCGCTGCTGGAGATCGGCGTTTGCCGTGGCATCAGAGGCATGCGCCGGCATGGGTCATGCCTACCATCGAGCAGGACGCACGGTCGGCAGTCATGTGGGACACGATCCTGCCGCTCCATCCGAGGTCGGGGCTGAGTTCGTATTCGTCCTTGAATCCCCTCATCCTGCCGCCATTGCTTTCATGACCGAACACGGAGTGACGGCATGAAGCGATGGATATGGATGATCGTGGCACTGATCTCGATGCTGTGCAGTACCGCGCTCGCCGCGCCCGCACCGGCGGCCGATGACACCGCCGCGCAGATCGTGGCGCATGCCGGCGACCATCGCCTGATCGTACTCGGCGAATACCACGGCACCGCCGAAACGCCGCTGCTGGTGGCCGATCTGATGGCGCGCTACAGCCGGGACAACACCGCGGTGCGGCTCGCACTGGAATTGCCGATGAGCGAGAACGTCGCACTGGCACGTTACCTGCGCTCGGACGGTGATGCCGACGCGCGCCGGGCGCTGCGGGCCTCGCCGTTCTGGGTGGTCAAGGACGACCAGCACGATGGGCGGCGCAGCCGCGACATGCTGGCGCTGATCGAGGCGGTACGTACTTTGCGGGCCCAAGGACGCGATGTAGGTGTAGCCGGCTATGACGAAGAGACGGGTACCGCCACCAGCAGTGACCAGCGCGATGCGGCTATGGCCGCCCATCTGCGCCAGCAGTTCAACGCCCTGCCGGCCAGTGCACGGATGCTGGTGCTGACCGGCAACGTGCATGCGATGCGCACCCGACCGGCAGACGCGCCGCCGGAGATGCAGCAACGAACGATGGCGTCGTACCTGCTGGATCTGCCGCTCTACAGCGTGCGCCTGGAAGCGCTACGCGGTCATTTCTGGGGCTGTGCTCAGCCTTGTCGCGCGCGGCCGCTGACCCGGCGTGCGCCACGCGCGGCGAAAGAAGATGCCGGTGCTGATCGGCAGTACGACCTGTGGATATGGATGCCGGTATTGAGCGTGGGCACCTTGACCGACCGGTGAGAGCGTCCCCAGGCGGCCGCCGGCCACATGTCCGAATGATCGGCATGAGATCTACTGCAGCGTGCTGCTTGCGTACGGCGAATTGCCCGATGCGCGACGCGCAATTTTGACGACGCGCCGATCGGAGCTGACCGTCTTCCTTCGATGCGTAGAAGACGGGCCCGCCTGCAACCGATACACCGAGCAACTCCCCGTTCCCAGTTCTATTGGGAAGGCCGGCGCGGGAACCTGCTGGGTCGTGCGCCCAATTGGAAGGCCACGAGTTGCTCGTATCGCTTGATCATCAATCAATGCTACGGCGCAAGGCAGATCGGTTGAGCGACGCGCACGCAAAGCGGTTGCTTGGCTGTAAGAATCTGCCGCGCGTTGAGGTAAGTGAGGTGTTGAATTCTACTTACTGCTATCCGTTGCTCAGCTTGCCATCAGATGAAGCCCTATACGAAAGGTGCGAGATGACTCGCGAGAACACCTTGGGATATAGATGAACCATTTTAAACGCGCTGGCTTTGGCTCGCTGATCTTGGCGGGGGCAATCTGCGGAGATGCAACTGCAGCAGTAAAAGCACTCAGTCGCGCCAACTGCTTAGGCTGGATAAATGAGTCGATCACTTATGAAAGGCCGCAGTTCAGAAACTTTCAGGGATCAGCGGCAAGTAGGCATGTGCCGCAGGGAAACGTGGATCCGAAGCATGTACTGGGCGCGCCCAACAACGGTCATCTCGCGTGGCGGTTCAGGGCAGGTGATCAATCGGACCCTGAGCGGATGACGGTCTACGGCTATCACACCTGGATTCTGCAAGGGCGGGTTTTTACCCAAAGCACGGCGGCAGTCAATTGCGAACTTACGGAGTGGTGATCTCAATGAAAAGCCTACCGGCCATTTCCATGCTGATCGTGCTGTCCAGCACTACGGCGCACGCCTCAGATACAAACGCCACTGACGGTATTGGTCGATGGCTACATGAGCGCGCGCTGCAGGCTGCGGTCGAAGACAGCAGCACGGGACGTCTGCGAACCGCTACGGAAAGCGGAACATACCGCGTGCTCCCACTCAACCTGTTGGATGCTCCAGAAGAAGTAAAGACGCAGTTGCGCATTGAGATTGAGCGCGTCCGGAGCGGACTGGTTCAACTTCCGGACGGGGTCATTCCTACACAGCAGGCGCTGCTTGCCAGCCTGCCGCGCACTCGTCGTTCCGATGCCGAGCTGCGCCAGCGTCTTCCAAGTCCGCCCAGCAACCTGCAGGCGAGTCCGTTAGGCGCGGCCGAGCTGATCGGTATGGAACCCAGCGGCGCGTTGGATGGCATTCGGTCATCGGGACTGACCCGCTACTATCGGCTTGACGGGGTGGGCATCGTCGAGTTCAGCGAGGACAACTTCCGTGCGGCAGGTGCCCGGATCGAGGTCATCGAAGAAGCACAGAATGTTACCGTGAACGGGCTACCAGCGCAGTTGCAGCTGAGCATCGACGGCCAGGGCCGTAATCGCGTGGAGTTGTCATGGGCCACGGCGGAAAAGAGCCATTCGCTCATTGCGACTGGCGAGGGCGATGTGAATCATAGTGCGCGGTTGATACAAGCTATAGCCGCGAACGTGATCGATTGACCGGACTAACGTCGGTTGAGCCGGTGCCGACGCGTGGTTGGCACCGGTTCCTTGCGCATTTTTCGGGTTGCCACGGTCTGACACTTACGCTACCAACGCCCGAACCGCGCGCCGTAATTCGCTCTAGGACTGTGTATCACGCGCATACCGCTGGGCAATCATCGCGCAGACGATCAGCTGTATCTGGTGGTAGATCATGATCGGCAATACGATCGCGCCCAGGCTGCCGCCGGCGAACAGCACCTTGGCGATGGGCACGCCGGTGGCCAGACTCTTCTTGGACCCGCAGAACAGAATGGTGATCTCGTCTTCGCGGTTGAAGCCCAGCCGGCGGGCGATGAAGCGGATCAGCGGCATCGCGATGCCAAGCAGCACGGCGGCCACGACCGCCACGGTCAGCAGCGACAGCAGCGGCGTCTTGCTCCAGAGGCCTTCGCTGACGGCTTCGCCGAACGCGGAATAGACCACCAGCAGGATCGTGCCCTGGTCGGTGTAACGCAGCAGCGCGCGTTGCTTCTCCACCCAGCCGGCGATCCACGGGCGCAGCAGATGACCGGCCACGAACGGCACCAGCAGTTGCAGCATGATGCTGGCGATGGCCTGCACCGGGTTGTGCATGCCGCCTTCGGTGCCTGCGAGCAGGGCCAGCAGCAAGGGGGTGAGGAACACGCCGAGGATGCTCGACAGCGAGGCGCTGCACACTGCGGCCGGCACGTTGCCGCGCGCGATCGAGGTGAACGCGATCGAGGACTGCACGGTGGACGGCAACGCACACAGGAACAGCACGCCGATATACAGCTCCGGGGTGAGCAGCCAGCCATCCAGTGGCTTGAACAGCAACCCCAGCAGCGGGAACAGTACGAAGGTGCAGGCCAGGATGGTCAGGTGCAGGCGCCAGTGCAGCACACCGGCCATGATCGATTCGCGCGGCAGGCGCGCGCCGTGCAGGAAGAACAGCAGGGCGATGGCGACGTTGGTGACATCGTCCAGCACCATGGCCGCCGCGCCGTGCATCGGCAGGAAGGAGGCCAGCAGCACGGTGCCGAGCAGGGCGAGGGTGAAGTTGTCCGGTCGCAGGCGCGACCACCAGCGGGTCATGGTGGGCAGGCTCCTGTAGAGCAGGGAAGAAGGTGGGATGGGACACGTGCGTTCATCGCGCGGCGTCCTGTTCAAGCAGTACGCGGGTGGGCGCTTCCAGTGAGGTCATGCCGGCGCGGCGGCCCAACTCCAGCGCCTGCTCGACGCTCGCCCCGTCCTGCGCCTGCAGCACCGCCAGCAGCGCGCCGGCACGGTTGCCGGAGGCGCAGTGCAGCAGCACCGGGCCGGTGCTCTGGGCGAGCGTGGCGCGCAGCGCGCGGGCGTTGGCCTGGGTCAGGCCGGCGGCGCCAGCCACCGGGATGCGCACATAGCGCAGGCCGAGCCGTTCGGCTGCCGCAGTTTCATCGAAGCCGCGATCCTCATCGGGCTGGCGCAGGTCGATCACGGTGGTGACCCCGGCCTCGGCCGCCTGCTGCAGCTGGGCGGCGCTGGGCTGGCCGGCGGTGTACAGCTGCGGCCGTGGCTGCGCGAAGGGCAGCTCCCCGGCCCAGATGGGCAGGGCCAGCGCCAGCAGGCAGGCGACAACGCAGGGGCGGCAGTAGCGGAACAACGCTGCGGCGGGATTCACGGTGGAGGACGCCACGGCTGCTCCGTCGTCTAGAAGCGGATGGTGCTGCGCGCCTTGAGCAGTTCGCGCAGCTCGTACTTGTCAGTATCGTCCAGGCCCTGCTGGCTCTGCTTTGCCTGAAGCTCGTCCATGCGTTGCCGCATCAGCTGTTTTTCCAGCTGGGCCACCGCATCGTGCAGTTCCTCGGTCCACATCGCCTCATCGCCCGGCTGGGTATGGGCGGCCAGTTTCTGCAGGGACGCCTGTTCCTCGCGGCCCTCGAAATGCTCCAGCAATGCGCCGGTGGTGATGTCCGGGCGCTGTTCGACCAGGGTCAGCAGTTCGGTCAACAGCTCGATGCCGGGCAGGCGCAGCCCGGCGAAGTGGTGGCCTTCCAGGGTCATCGCCAGCGACGGCTGCTGCAGCAGGATCGCGATGGCGGCGCGGACCAGGCTGCGCCGCTGCGTCGGGGCTACCGGGCGCGAGGGCGCACGCCCGGACGGCGTGGCCGCGCTCGGCCGCGCACCCAGCCCGGTCAGCGTGGCCAGCTGCTGTTTCATCAGGTCGCCGAAGGCGCCGTCGGGAATCTGCGCGAGCATCGGCTTGGCCCGTTCCGCCAGCCGCGCCTTGCCATCCAGCGTGGCCATGTTGACCTCGCGGGTGAGCTCGTCGAAGAAGAACTGCGACAGCGGAGTGGCCTGCTTCAGGCGCACGTCGAAGGCCTCGCTGCCTTCCTTGCGCACGATGGTGTCCGGGTCTTCGCCATCGGGCAGGAACAGGAAGAACGCCTGGCGGCCATCCTTCATGCGCGGCAACACCGACTCCAGCGCGCGCCAGCCGGCGCGGCGGCCAGCGGCGTCGCCGTCGAAGCAGAAGAACACGTCCGGCGCGTTGCGGAACAGCAGTTCGGCATGCTCCGGGGTGGTCGCCGTGCCCAGCGTGGCCACCGCCTGGGTGACCCCGTACTGGAACAGCGAGACCACGTCCATGTAGCCCTCGACCACGATCAGCCGCTCGATCTTCTGGTTCGCCTGGCGCACCTGCCACAGGCCGTACAGCTCGCGGCCCTTGTGGAACAGCGCGGTCTCGGGCGAATTGAGGTACTTGGGGCCGTCGTCTTTCTCCATCACCCGACCGCCGTAGGCGATCACCCGGCCACGGCGGTCGAAGATCGGGAACATCACCCGGTCGCGGAACTTGTCGTAGACATGGCCGCGGTCGTTCTTGGAGAACAGCCCGGCACGATCGAGCAGCTTCATGCGCCGCTCGTCCTTGCCCAGCGCGTCCTTCAATGCGCTGTAACCATCGGGCGCATAGCCGATCGCAAACCGCGCGCGGTTCTCCTCGTCCACGCCGCGCTGGTCAAGATAGGCGCGCGCCTTGTCGCTTTCCTCCAGCGATTTCTGGAAGAAGCGCGTGGCCGCATCCAGCGCCGAATACAGCTCGCGGCTGTCGTCCTGCTGCTGGGCGGTGCGCGGCTGGGTATCGCGCGGCACTTCCATGCCCACGCGCTTGGCCAGCTCGTCGACCGCATCGAGGAATTCGAGGCGGTCGTAATTCATCAGGAAGCTGATCGCGGTACCGTGCGCGCCGCAGCCGAAGCAGTGGTAGAACTGCTTGGTCGGGGAGACCGTGAACGAGGCCGAGCGCTCGTCATGGAACGGGCAGCGCGCCGC
The DNA here is from genome assembly GCF_031995405.1 of Stenotrophomonas sp. GTDB lineage: Bacteria > Pseudomonadota > Gammaproteobacteria > Xanthomonadales > Xanthomonadaceae > Stenotrophomonas. The sequence goes on from NZ_DAMAGC010000021.1 coordinate 22,553, forward strand.
ATATTCCTTGCCCTGGCGCTTCAGCGGCACGCGGCTGCCCACCACCTCGACAATGTCGGAGCGGGCCAGCAGGTCGTCGATGAATGCGTCGGGGATACGGGCCATGGGCAGCAGGCGAGGGCAGGGCCGATGGCGGCCATGCACGGAAGCGGGGGTCGGACTAGTCTACTAGCTGCCGGTGGCTGCGCCCGGATCCGGTGCGGCAATGCCGGCCTGGGCCAGGTGGAAACGGGCGCGCAGGCGCTCGTCGATCACCGCGGTCATCAGCGCGCCGACGAAGAACACCACGGTGGCGTAGTAGATCCACACCAGCGAGATCACCAGCGCGCCCATCGAGCCGTACGCACTGCCCGGGGCCACGGTGGCGATATACAGGCCGATGGCATAGCGGCCCACGGCGAACAGACCCGAGGTGATCGCCCCGCCGATGAACGCCTGGCGCCAGGCCACGCGGCGGTCGGGCAGGTAGTGGTAGAGGAAGGCGAAGCCCACCGTGTACAGCGCCAGGCTGGTCAGGTAGCCGATGGCCGGCAGCACCGACGGCAGCTGCGCGAAGGCGACCTGCAGCATGGTGGTGGCAGTCATCGACAGGATCAGCAGGAAGCCCAGCGCCAGCACCACGCCGAACGAAAACACGCGCTTGCGCAACCAGGCCACGAGGCCGTCCAGGCGCTCGCCGCTGGTGTTGAAGATCAGGTTCAGGGCGTTCTGCAGCTGGGCGAACACCGCCGTGGCACCAATGAACAGCAGCAGGGTGCTCCACACGCCGGCCAGCGTGCCGATGTCGGGCTGGTTGTTGGCGTTGCTGAGCACGGTCTCCGCCACCGAGGCGGCGCTGGTGCCGGCCACGTCATTGATCTGGCCCAGCAGCGCCTGCTGCGCCGGGGGGTACAGCGAGGCGGTCAGCCACAGCAGCAGCACCAGCAGCGGCGCCATCGACAGCAGGGCGTAGAAGGCCAGCGCGGCGGCCTGGGTCATCACGTCTGCATCGATGAAGCGGCGCAGCAGTACGGCGGGGAAGCTCTGCTCCAGCCGCGCTAGGTGTTTGCGGACGGTGGACAGGGAAGGGCGCGTATGCGGCATGGACGGCGTCAGATCGGGAGCGAGGCCTCCGTTCTAGCAAATCGCCGGGTTGAGCCGGGTGAAGTGGTTCGATCAGGTCAAGATCTTGATGGATATCGCGTTATCCTTTTGCCCGGTTTTCCACCTTCACAGCAGAAAGGACGCTTCATGAAAGGAATGGTCTACACGACGATGGTGCTGTTGGCCGCTGCAGGGCCAGCGATGGCGTCCCCGGCCTGCGAAAAGGCCTTCAAGACGGTAGGGGATCCGCGCAACGGCGCGCTTTACATGGCCGATCTCACCTTGCCGGGGTTGAAGGTTCAGAGCGCGCTGGACCAGCTGCGCAAGATCGGCGGCGATGACAAGTTCGAGGTCGGCGGCCAGCTGGTGGACGGCGACAGCGGCGATCAGTACCTGATCCAGCGAGAAGGCCTGCGCACCCCGCTGGTGATGGTTGCGACGGCCGACCGCACCGGCCGCGTCACCCTGGCGACCAAGCTGGCCCGCGGCCAGACGATCGAGCCGCAGGCGGCCAAGCAGTCGATGTGCGAGATGCTTGGCAAGCTGAAGGCAGGCAGCCAGGGCGATGCGCTCGCTGCGGCGGGGCGTTCGCAGTATCCAATGCCGGCCGTAGAGACGGTGGCCGCTCCGGACCTGTCCAAGAAAATGGGCAAGGAAGTGAAAGACACCATGGCGCTGTACCGCAGTGCCGGCGCCTTCAAGGACATGCTGCTGGGGACCACCACCAACAAGGAAGACAAGGGCGATCGCTCGGCCACCTTCCTGCCGCTGTACGCGAAGTACGTGGGGCGGCGCTATCAGATCGACGGCCAGATCTATACGGTCAACACCAACACGTATTCGACCAAGCCCGGCGACGTCGGCTCGATCAACTATCTGGTCACCCCGACCCGCGGCCTGCTGCGCGTCCGCCAGAACGACACGTTCAACAACAACAACTACACCATCCGCTGCGAATTCGCGTCGGACCAGGCCGCCAACTTCACCATGCTGCGCGAGCGTGACTGGGCCAAGCTGGAAGGCGAGATCAGTTCGATCGAGGAAAGCTCGATGACGCTGCGCAACTGCCGCCAGGCCTCGTAACAACGGGCCTGCTGCAACTGAAAGGGCCCGCGAGATGCGGGCCCTTTCACTGCGGCGTGGCGGCGGGATCAGCCGGCCAGCTGCTGCTTGACCAGCTTGGACACCAGGCCCATGTCGGCCTGGCCGGCGAGCCTGGGCTTCAGCGCGCCCATCAGCTTGCCGATGTCGGCCGGGCTGGCGGCACCGGTTTCGGCGATGGCGGCCTGGATGGCGGCCACGATCTCCGCTTCGCCCAGCTTGGCCGGCAGGTACTGGTCGATCACCAGGATTTCCTCGCGCTCGATCACGGCGAGGTCTTCACGGTTGGCCGCTTCGAACTGGCTGACCGAATCCTTGCGCTGCTTGACCATTTTTTCCAGCACGGCCAGTACAGCGGCGTCGTCCAGCTCGATGCGCTCGTCCACTTCACGCTGCTTGATGGCGGCGTTGATCAGGCGGATGACGCCAAGACGGTGCTTCTCGCCGGCCTTCATGGCCGCCTTCATGTCGTTGGTGAGCTGCAGTTTCAGGCTCATGGAACACCTCGTATCGGTCAAAAGAGCGGGGAGGGACCCCGACAGGCTGGAACGCAAAAAGCCGGCAACGCTCGCGCGTTCCGGCTTCGGCTCCGCCGCGACAGACACAGGGCCTGCCGCATCGAAGTTGCGTAGATCAGTACAGGCGCTGACGCTTGGTGACGTCGCGCGAGGAGCGACGCAGCTGACGCTTCACAGCAGCAGCAGCTTTACGCTTGCGCTCCTGGGTCGGCTTTTCGTAGAACTCGCGCTTGCGGGTTTCGGCCAGCACGCCGGCCTTTTCGCAGGTGCGCTTGAAGCGACGGAGCGCAAACTCGAAGGGCTCGTTCTCGCGGACTTTAACGCTGGGCATGGAATCTCCGGGACACAGTAGAACCGGGTCACACCCGGTGAGAGCCGCACATTATAGCGGCGGCAAAAGAAGTTGCAACCCACCCCGGCGAACTTCTTGGCCACAGGTGGTGTCGGGTGGGCTGGCGGTAACGCTGCCGGGGCCTCAAGCGGTCCATAATACCCGTTATGCGAGTCCTTGGTATCGAATCTTCCTGTGATGAGACCGGCGTGGCGGTGTATGACACCGACCTGGCCGGCCCGGACGCCCTGCGCGCCCATGCGGTCTACAGCCAGATCGCCCTGCATGCCGAGTACGGCGGGGTGGTGCCTGAATTGGCCAGCCGCGACCACGTGCGCAAGCTGCTGCCGCTGATCCGCCAGACCCTGGCCGAAGCCGGGATGGGCGTGGCCGACATCGACGGGGTGGCCTATACGGCCGGCCCGGGGCTGGTCGGGGCGCTGCTGGTCGGGGCGGGCGTGGCCCGGTCGCTGGCCTGGGCGCTGGAGGTGCCGGCGGTCGGCGTACATCATATGGAGGGGCATCTGCTGGCCCCGCTGATGGAAGACGACCCGCCGCAGGCCCCGTTCGTGGCCCTGCTGGTCTCCGGTGGGCATACCCAGCTGGTCGCGGTGGACCGGATCGGCCAGTACCGCCTGCTCGGCGAGACCCTGGACGATGCGGCCGGCGAGGCGTTCGACAAGACCGCCAAGCTGATGGGCCTGCCGTATCCGGGCGGACCGCAGCTGGCCGCGCTGGCCGAGCGCGGCACCCCGGGCCGGTTCAAGTTCACCCGCCCGATGATCGATCGCCCCGGGCTGGATTTCAGCTTCTCCGGCCTGAAGACCCAGGTGCTGCTGGCCTGGCGCGACAGCGACCAGAGCGAGCAGACCCGCGCCGACATCGCCCGCGGTTTTGAAGATGCGGTGGTGGACACGCTGGCCGTCAAATGCGAGCGCGCGCTGGATGCGGCCGGCACCGATGTGATCGTGGTGGCCGGTGGCGTGGGCGCCAACAAGCGCCTGCGCGCCAAGCTGCAGCAGATGGCCGCCCGTCGCGGCGGCCGCGCCTGCTTCCCGCGCCCGGCGCTGTGCACCGACAACGGCGCGATGATCGCCTTCGCCGGCGCCCTGCGCCTGCAGGCCGGCCAGCACAACCCGCCGCAGGTGCAGGTCACCCCACGCTGGGACATGGCGACGCTGCCGGCGGTGTAAATACTCCGCCAGTCAGGGCGGGCGATGGCGAAGCAGCGGGGTGACGGCCTCATGCCCGGCCATCCAATCGGCGGTGCGTGTGCAGCGCAGCGCCACTACCCGCTGGATGGCAGCGAAATCCTCGTCCAAAGCGCGCGCGAAGATGGGTTCATGATGGGCGATGCGGTTGCGCAGCCGCCGGATCTGCTCCAGATCATTGTGTATGCGTGCGCGGGTGACATGCCGGGGCGCAGCGGTGTTGGCACCGGGAAGTACGGCCCCCATGCAACGCGACCACACCCGCACGTCGAATCGCTGCGTGAACATCTTCTGCCAGAACACGAAGCTGAGCGTGGGAATGACCTGCGGGGTGCCGTGGCTGCAGCGTGCGGCCGCGCGAAGCAGCTCGCGGCGTGGGTTGTAGCCGCTGGCTGGACTGGGCAGGCTGTCGGCGAAGCCCTGCACCCACGGCCAGCGTGGTCCGTGAATCCGGGTCAGTGCGTCTGAAACCGCGTTGCGGATGACCACCTCGCCGATATGCAGCGGTATCAGGAAGGCGGCGGAGACGCGGGCATTCCACAGGTACAGTTCAAGCGGGGTGCTGCAGGCATCGATGCTGGCTACGGCGTTCTCGTAGGTGCCCATCCGGTCGGCTGACAACGCCCGCTTCACGGGATCCTCGATCTGCATGGTGTCGGCATCCCTGGTCCCTGGTGACGATCGAGACTACGAGCGTGGCCAGATGGCGGGCATCGGGAATCCGGCCGTTGTGCGGACGTTCTAGGTACCGTTTTTCATCATTCGATTGCCGCGTTCAATTGACGCGTCGCAAACCACGCGCCCGGTCCCGTTTTGCGTCAACAAAGGTTGACGCGGCCGCGCCGGGCCCGTAATTTTCGCCCTACGCGCCACCGGGACTCGCGGATGGGAATCCATCTCCCCCCGGGGACAAGAAGTAAGCAAAGGGTCCCGAAAGGGGCCCTTTGTCTTTTCCGCTCCGGGCGCTGCACCACGGCGCCGGCCCCCGGTTCCCGGCACGTTCGGGGCCGGCCCGTTACCATGTCCGGCATCTTCCACGTGGCATGGCTATGGACAAGGTATTCATCGAAGGGCTCGAGATCGATGCCCTGATCGGCATCTACGACTGGGAACGGCGGATCCGCCAGACCCTGCGTTTCGACCTGGAAATGGGCTTCGACAACCGTCGCCCGGCGGCCAGCGACGACATCGCCGATACCCTCAACTACAAGGCCGTGAGCAAGCGCATCGAGCAGTTCGTGCGCGAGTCCGACTTCGGCCTGGTTGAAACCCTGGCCGAGCGCATCGCCGAGATCGTGCTGCGCGAATTCAATGTGCAGTGGCTTCGCCTGAAGCTGAGCAAGCCCGGTGCGGTGCGCGGCGCGCGCGCGGTCGGGGTGATCATCGAGCGCAGCGCGCAGGATCCTGCAACCCCCTGATAACCCCGAACGGAGATCGATACACGATGTTGGATGCGGTAGTGGCAACCCGGTGGCTGGACAGCCTGCAGCAGACCCTGGAACCCTGGCCTTGGGCCTACACCCTGCTGGTGCTGGCCGCGTTGGCGCTGGCCGCCTGGCTGGCCAACTTCGTCACCAAGAAGGTGCTGTTGCGCGGCCTGCGGGGGCTGATCAACCGCCTGCCGGGCGGCGCCGCCCACGGCAACCGCGGCAGCAACGTGCTGCGGGTGATCTCGCGGCTGTCCAACGTGGTGCCCAGCCAGGTCATCGCCGCCGGCATCACCGTGGTGCCGGACCTTCCGCCGGCACTGGTCACCTTCGTCATCGGGGCCTGCCAGGCCTGGGCGATCCTGACCGTGACGCTGGCGATTTCGCACGCGCTGGACGCGGCCAACGACATCTATGAGCGCCGCCCGGACGCACGCAACAAGCCGATCAAGGGCTACCTGCAGGTCGCCAAGATCGTCATCTTCGCCATCGCCGGGCTGTCGATCGTGGCCACCCTGGCCGGCGTTGAACTGCGCTACCTGGTCACCGGCCTTGGCGCGGCCACCGCCGTGCTCATGCTGATCTTCCAGGACACCATCCTGTCGCTGGTGGCCAGCGTGCAGATCAGTGGCGATGGCCGGGTGCGGCTGGGCGACTGGATCGAGATGCCCAGCCAGAACGCCGATGGCGATGTCATCGATATCGCCCTGCACACCGTCACCGTGCAGAACTTCGACAAGACCATCACCACCATCCCGACCAAGAAGCTGGTGACCGAGTCGTTCAAGAACTGGCGCGGCATGCAGGAAGCGGGCGGGCGCCGGATCAAGCGTGCGTTGTACCTGGACCAGCACAGCGTCGGCTTCGTCGATGCGCCGATGCTGGCGCAGCTGGAGCAGTTCGCGGTGCTTGGCGATTACCTGCGCGACAAGCAGGCCGAGTTGCAGCAGTGGAACGCCGGGCTGCAGGCCAGGGGCGTGGCGGCGGTGAATGCGCGTCGGGTCACCAACCTGGGGACATTCCGTGCGTATGTGGAGCGCTACCTTCAGCAGCATCCGGGCATCCATACGGAGATGACGCTGCTGGTACGGCAGCTGCAGCCCACCACCCAGGGCCTGCCGCTGGAAATCTATTGCTTCACCCGCACCACCGCCTGGGGCGAGTACGAGGGCATCCAGTCCGATGTGTTCGACCACCTGCTGGCGACCCTCCCGGCCTTTGGGCTGCGGGTGTTCCAGGAATCCAGCGATGCGATGTTGATGGCCGGGCAGCAGCGCCTGGCCGCGCCGGAGTAAGCTCCTGAGCCCCTGTTGCCGCGCTAGCGGCGACGGGGTTCTTCCCCGGGGGAAGAAAAATGAACGCCAAAATCATTCACAACGGGTCCGGGAACGCTAGAATCCCGGCCTTGTAAACGTTTTCATAAGGACAGCCGGTGGCCGCCGATCGTATCGAAACCCTCATTGCCAAGATGACCGTCGAAGAAAAAGTCGGCCAGCTGGGTGTGTTCGCCGACATGGTCCGGCCGTTTGCCCCGGACGTGAACCCGGAAGCCAACGTGCTCAACGCCGACCAGGTGCTGCAGCAGGTGCGCGAGGGCAAGGTGGGATCGCTGTTCAACGGCGTCGGCGTGGAAGCCGGCCGCCGCATCCAGCAGGTCGCGCTGGAGGAAAGCCGCCTGGGCATTCCGGTGATCCTGGCGGCCGATGTCATCCACGGCATGCGCACCGTGTTCCCGATCCCGCTGGGCGAAGCGGCCAGCTTCGAGCCGGACCTGGCCGAGCGCACCGCCCGCGCCACCGCCGTGGAAGCCACGGCCGCCGGCCTGCACTGGACCTACGCACCGGCGGTGGACATCGCCCGCGACCAGCGCTGGGGCCGTGGCGCCGAGGGCGCCGGTGAAGACGTGGTGCTGGGCTGCCGCTTTGCCGCGGCTCGCGTGCGCGGCTTCCAGGGCCCGGACCTGCGTGCCGCCGATGCGCTGCTGGCCACGCCGAAGCACTTCGCCGCCTATGGTGCGGTGATGGCCGGGATGGAATACAACATGGTCGACATCTCGCCGCAGACCCTGCGCGATGTGCACCTGCCGCCGTTCCAGGCCGCCTTCGAGGCGGGCGCGCTGACGGTGATGTCCTCCTTCAACGACATCAACGGCGTGCCGGCCAGTGCCAACGCCGAACTGCTCACCGACATCCTGCGCGGGGAGTGGAAGTTCCCGGGCGTGGTGATCTCCGATTACACCGCCGACATGGAGCTGGTCGCGCACGGCTATGCCGCCGATGACCGCGACGCCACCGCCAAGGCGTTCACCGCCGGCCTGGACCTGAGCATGCAGAGCGGCTTCTATGCCGAGCACCTGCCGGGCCTGATCGAAAGCGGTGAGGTTCCGATGGCCACGCTGGACGAATCGGTGCGCCGCATCCTGCGCCTGAAGGATGCGATCGGCCTGTTCGACGACCCCTATCGTTCGCTGGACCTGGACCGCGAAGCATCCACCGCGCATATCGCCGCGCACGATGAACTGTCGCGCGATGCCGCGCGCCGTTCGATCGTGCTGCTCAAGAACACCGACGCGGTGCTGCCGCTGAAGAAGACCGGACAAAAGATCGCGCTGATCGGCCCGTTCGTGCAGGACCGCGACAACATCGAAGGTTGCTGGACGCTGTTCGGCGACAAGTCGCGTTACGTCAGTCTGGAGACCGGCGTGCGTGAGGCCATCGGCGATGCGTCGCTGCTGGAAATCGTGCCCGGCTGCGACCTGGAAGTGGCCGTGCAGGATGGCATCGAGCAGGCCGTGGCGGCCGCACTGCGCGCCGATGTGGTGGTGCTGGCGCTGGGCGAGCCGCAGCGCTACAGCGGTGAAGCGCAGTCGCGCGTGGAAATCACCCTGCCGGCCGCGCAGCAGGCGCTGGCCGAAGCGGTGGCGATGACCGGCAAGCCGCTGGTGGTGCTGCTGCGCAATGGTCGCGCGCTGGCCCTGCAGGGCGCGGTGCGCAATGCGCAGGCCGTGGCGATCACCTGGTACCTGGGCACCCAGACCGGGCATGCGGTGGCCGATGTGCTGTTCGGCGATTACAACCCGTCCGGCCGCCTGCCGGTGAGCTTCCCGCAGGTGTCCGGCCAGCAGCCGTTCTTCTACAACCACCCGCGCACCGGTCGCCCGGAACTGCCGACCATGTCCGAGTTCAAGGCGCGCTGGCGCGAGATCCCGAACGAGGCGCTGTACCCGTTCGGCCACGGCCTGGGTTACACCACTTTCGGCTACGGCGTGCCGCAGCTGAGCAGCGACACACTGGGCTGGGACGACACCCTGACCATCACCACCACGCTGACCAACACCGGTGCCGTGGCCGGCGAAGAAGTGGTGCAGCTGTACATCCACGACCGCGTGGCCAGCCGCGTGCGGCCGGTGCGTGAGCTGAAGGATTTCCGCAAGGTCGCGCTGCAGCCCGGCCAGAGCACCGAGGTGCAGTTCACGCTGGATCGCCACGCGCTGGGCTTCACCGGCCGCGATGGCGTGTTCCGCGCCGAGCCGGGCCAGTTCGAGCTGTGGGTGTGCGCCTCCTCGGCCAGCGGTGAGCCGGTGATCTTCGAGTTGCTGGCAGGCTGACGTAGAGCCGACCGTTGGTCGGCTGCCGTGCTTGGACGCGTGATTACGCCCGCAGAAGCAGCCGACCAACGGTCGGCTCTACGGTTGGTCGCTGCCGACACCGGCGGCAGGCGGGTTGAATGACCATCATCGGCGGCTGACGTAATCGCGGTTACGCTGGCGCCCTCGCGACGTCGATGGAGCCCAACATGCGTGTGACCCGAATCCTGTTACCCACCCTGTTGCTGGCTGCCTGCTCGCAGCCGGCACCGCCCGCGGCGGACGCTGCTGCACCGGCCACCTCGCCACCGGCGACCACCGCCACGCCCGGTCAGGACGTCCCGGCCGCCGGCCTGTCGCCCGATGCGGTGAATGCCGGTGCCGAACCTGCGCCGGATGCCGCCACGCAGGCACCGCCGAATGGCAGCCCCGATGCGTCCGATGCCATCGACACCGAAGAGGGCGAAGGCGACGCCCGCCAGCGCATCGACAAACTGCTCGGCGATGCCGACGCGTACGAGACGCTGTTCAACGACCTGCAGCGCGGTGTGGCCGCCAACGATGCCGATGCCGTGGCGGCCTTGATGCGCTATCCGCTGCTGGTGCATGTGGGCGGCAAGAAGCGCCAGGTGGCCGATGCGGCCACGTTCAAGCGCGAGTACAGCCAGATCATCACCCCGGAGATCGCCAAGGCGATTGCCGCGCAGACCTTCGATGGGCTGTTCGTGAACTGGGAAGGCGCGATGATCGGCAAGGGCCAGGTCTGGATCGGCGGCAAGTGCCTGGACAAGGACTGCACCCGTTCGGACGTCAAGGTCATCACCGTGCAGGATTGACCGGCGCCGCCCGCCCGTTCCCTCGTCATCACCGGGAAGGGCGGGCGTATCGGCCTCACGCCTTCGGCGTGAGCTTCAGCAGGCGCCCGTTCTTGCCGTCTTCGAGCAGCCAGATCGCGCCGTCCGGACCCTGTTCCACTTCGCGGATGCGCTCGCCCATGTCGTAGCGTTCGGCTTCGTGCGCGTTGTCGCCGTCGAAGGCCACGCGCACCAGCGCCTTGGACGACAATCCGCCGATGAAGCCACTGCCCTTCCACTGCGGAAACTGCGTGCCGCTGTAGATGATGAAGCCGGCCGGCGAAATCACCGGCGTCCAGGTCACCTTCGGCGCGGCGAATTCCGGGCGGGTGACGTGGTCGGGAATCTCGCGGCCGTCGTAATGGTTGCCGTTGGACACGATCGGGTAGCCGTAGTTGGCGCCGCGTTCGATCAGGTTGAGCTCATCGCCACCGGCCGGCCCCATCTCGTGCACCCATAGCTTGCCGCGCGCATCGAAGGCGATGCCCAGCGCATTGCGATGGCCCAGCGACCACACCTGTGCAGCCACGCCGCCCTGGGAGGCGAACGGATTGTCGGCCGGCACGCTGCCGTCGTCGTTCAGGCGCACGATCTTGCCGAGGTTGCTGCCCATGTCCTGGGCCGGGTCGAACTGCTGGCGTTCGCTGGAGGTGATCCACAGCTTGCCGTCCGGGCCGAAGGCGAGGCGATGACCGAAGTGGCCCTTGCCGTCCACCTTGGGCGTCTGCCGCCAGATCACCTTCAGGTCTTCGAGCCTGCCGCTGCCATCGGGCGCCAGCGCCAGACGCGCGCGCGCCACCGCGGCACCGCGCATGTCGCCTTCGCCGGGTTCGGCATAACTGACGTAGAGCAGTTGGTTGCGGGCGAACTGCGGGTGCGGCAGCACGTCGCCGAACCCGCCCTGACCGCCGTAGGCCACCTTGGGCAGGCCGCTGATGCCAGCACGTTTGCCGGTTTTCAGGTCCACGTGCTCCAAGGTGCCGGCCTTCTCGCTGACCAGCAGGCTGCCGTCGGGCAGGAAGCTCATCGCCCAGGGCTCGTCGAATCTGGCCACTTCGGTGGCGGCGAAGGGCCATTGCGCCTTTTCCAGCACGGGGGCGGCGGCCTTGTCGGCGGCCACGCAGGCGGTGGTGAACAGCGGCAGGGTGAGGGTGACGGCGAGCGAAAGCAGCAGCTTGCGGGTCATTGGGGATCTCCGTAGGGGGATGCGATGGCCAGCCATGGTTGTACAGCATGCCCATCAACACGGCGTGGACCATACGTCATCCCCCGTAGGCGCGCGCGCCGGGATCGGCTAACGTTGCCGCGGGCCGCCCGTGGGGTGGCAAGTGCGGCGTGCCGCCATCAAATGGAGTTGGATCAATGAAGCAACAGGTGCATAAACCCTCCCCGGCATTCATCGCCGCCTCGTGGGCCGCGCTTCTGCTGGGCGCGGCGGCTTATCTGGTCGGTCTGTTCAATGCGGAGATGGTGCTCAACGAAAAGGGCTACTACCTGACCCTGCTGTTGTTCGGCCTGTTCGCGGCGGTGTCGCTGCAGAAGAGCGTGCGCGACCGCGTCGAAGGCATTCCGGTCAGTGGCCTGTACTACGCGCTGTGCTGGTTCGCACTGCTGGTGTCGCTGCTGTTGCTGCTGGTGGGGCTCTGGAACGCCACGCTGCTGCTGAGCGAGAAGGGCTTCTACGGCATGGCGTTCGCACTGAGCCTGTTTGGCGCGGTGGCGGTGCAGAAAAACACCCGCGACCTGATGGCCACGGGTGCCGATGAGCGCAGCATTCCGCCGCTGCCGAGCAGCGAGTAACGCTGTCAGGCGTCTCGCGCGCTGCCTCAGGTACCGCGCGGCACGCCTTTGTCCAAGTGCGCCTGGCGCAGCGCGGTGGATTCATCCCACCCACGGCGCACTGCATTGCGGGCCTGTTCCCAGGTCAGCTTGCTCTTGCCGTGTTCCTGCGCCCAGCGCGTCTGCAACTCGGCTTCCACCTGCTCGTACGCGCGGATGACATCGTCGGCGCGCGAGTGGTGGCCGAGCTGGTACGCCGGCTCGTAGTCATCGAAGAACTGGGTGTTGTCGTAATACGGCTCGCTCGGAAAGCGCTCACGCCAGTAGTCCGACACGGCCTGCCGCGGCACGCCGTCTTCCGGCACCCGGCCGGGAATCTGATAATCAGTAGGCATGTGGTAGCTCCGGTTGGGTGAGCCTCCACCCTATCCAGATGCCGGTTAAGGCAGCGGACCGGCGGAGTGAATGACAGATCAAGTGCCATTCACCGCGCAGGCGCGGTTCAGCCCAGCGGTTCCTTGCGCGGGAGTTTGTAGATCACCGCGCCCACCACGAAGGCGATACCGGCGGCGGCCATGTTCTGCCAGCTGGCGCTGACGAACAACGCCACGCACAACAGCAGTGCGAGGATCGGGATGAGCGGGCCACCGGGCAGCTTCAATGCGCCGGGGCGGTCGCGGAAACGCCGTGCCAGCACGAGCACCGCAGCGGCCGTGCCGATATAGGCGAACAGGCGCGTGGTCATCGACAGCAGTGCCAACTGCACGAACGAACCGGACAGTGCCAGCGCCAGCGCGATCAGGCCCTGGGTGATGATCGCCGCGGCCGGCGTGCGGAAGCGCGGATGCACCTGCGCCAGCAGCTTGGGCCCGTAGCCGTCGCGGGCCAGCGCAAACAGGAAGCGTGGCCCCATCATCATCGTGTTGCTGTTGGTGCCGAGGATGGAGATGGTGGCGCCGATGGTGAGGATCAGCGCCAGTGCTTCGCCGCCGAAGCGGGAGGCCGCATCGGCCAGCGGTGTCGGGGAACTGGCCAGGCCGGCCAGGGTGCCCTGCGCGACCAGCTGTACCGCCCCGTAGATGACGGTGACGCTGACGATCATGGTGATCAGGGCGAAGGGGATATCGCGGCGCGGATTCCTGTACTCGCCGGCAGCAGCCGGAATGTTCTCGAACCCGGCGTAGGCGTATAGCAGCAGCAACGCGGCTTCGCCCATGCGTTGTAGGTCATGCGGGTCCGGGCGCGCCCCGGAGAAGGCCAGGTCCATGTCCACGTAGAACGCGCCGATCGCCACGAACAACAGCAAGGGCACCAGCTTGCCGATCACCAGGATCACCCCGGTGCGTGCGGCCGAGCGCACCCCGGCCACGTTGACGGCGGTAAGGAAGCCCAGCGACACCACGATGATCGTCACGCGGCCCAGGTCATGCCCGGCCCACGGCCAGAAGCGTGCCACCGCATCGGCCAGCGCATTGCTCAGCGCCGCCGCCGAGCTGATCCGGGTCAGCCAGATCATCCAGCCGATCTCGAACCCGGCAAACCGCCCGAACGCCTCACGTGCGTACAGGTAGCTGCCGCCGGGCTCGTCGAAATAGCTGGCCGCCTGCGCATAGCACAGCACCAGCAGCGCCACCACGACGCCGGCGGCGACCACGCCCCACAGGCTGAAGGGCCCGAGCAGGGCAACGGTGGCGGCGGGCAGCAGGTAGATGCCGCTGCCGATCACATCGTTGATCGACAGCCCCACGATCTGCCAGCGGCTGACCGCGCGTTCCAGTTGCGGATCGGCCGGGGCGCTCATCGCGTGGTTTCCTGCTGTGCCGGCAGGTTCCAGTCGTATTGCAGCTGCTGGTACTGGGCGCGCGGCAGCAGCACGAACAACGGACGCTGGGCCGGGTCCAGCCAGGCCAGCAGGCTGCGCATGTGCTCGGGCTGCATCGCCGTGCAGCCTGCGGTCGGCTCACCGGGCGTACGCCACAGGTGGGCGAAGATGCAGCTGCCGCGGCGCGGTTCGGCCTTGGGGTTGTGCTCGATCACGAAGCCCTCGCGATAGCGCACATCACCCTTGTTGTGCAGATCCAGCCGCATCGGTTCGGTGGAGCCTTCCACGGCGTCGGCACCCACCGCCTCGGCATCGACGATGCGGTTGTAGTACGGCGAATCGGGGACGTCCATGCAGTAGCTGCCGGCCTGCATCGGCTGGTAGGGCAGTGCGGTGGCGATCTTGGGCGCATAGCCGAAGGCCGGGCCGATGCTGAAGATGCCGGCCGGGCTGCGGCCATCGCCTTCCTTTTTTATCGGGTCTCCGGGCTTTACCGGGTCGCCGGGCTGATGCGGGGCAACGCCCTGGGCCGGCAGTACGCCCACGCCCCAGGCGCTGCCGTTGCGGCCCACGGCCACGTCGAATGCGTCACCGTGGGGCGCCCACCCCTTCGGCGTGCGCACATAGGCCTGCAACCGGCCCCGGGTGGCATCCCAGCCCTCGGTGGTGACCACGATCATCTGGCGGTGGTCCTGCAACGGCCCCACCGCCGGCGTGAGCGCGGTGGCGGGCAGGGCGCTGGCGGCCAGCACGACGGCGAAAACGGAACGGAACAACGGCAGCATCGTGGCGGACTCCAAAAGACCAGGTGTCGATCAGGTGTCGATCAGGTGTTCGATCCGTTCCAGGTTCACCCCGAGCTGGCGGTGGCGGTCCGGGTTGGCATGGCACAACAGCACGAAGACGAAGTCCAGCAGGGACTGCAACGAGGCACGGTACAGCAGTTGGGCCACGTGCGACGCCGGGTCGTGCGCGCACACCACCAGCGAGGCATCGGCGTGCGCGCGCAGCGGGTTGGCGCTGTGCCGGGTGATCGAGATCACCTTGCCGCCCATGTCCTGGAACTGCCGCGACAGCTGGAACAGCTGCGGCAGTTTGCCGAACTCGGAGAACACCAGCATCGCATCGTTGGCGCGCGCGGCCGACAGGTTGGCCATCATCAGGATCGGGTCGGCGTGGTGCACGGTGAGCATGCCCAGCAGCGACAGCCGCATGGCGAACTCGCGGGCGTACAGGCCGTCATCGCCCAGGCCGTAGACGAACAGCTTGGGCGCCGTGTCGATCAGCTGCACGATGGCTTCCACGTCGGGCTGCGGATTGGCCAGCCGGGTTTCTTCCTCGGCGGCGGCCTTGCCCAGCCGCAGCCGTTCGGCGATCTGCGCGTAACCATTCACATCGGCCGGTGCCGGCGGGCGCGATTGGGTATCGCTGCCGGCACGGGCGACCGCCTCGCCGATGGAGTACTTCAGGTCCGGATAGCCCTTGAAGCCCAGCTTCTGGCTGAACTTGACCACGCTGGACTGGCTGATCCCCAACGCGCTGGCCAGCTGCTGGGACGAGTAGTCGCGCAGCAGGTGGGCGTTGTCGAGGATGAAGTCGGCGATGCGGCGTTCGATCGCCGACATGTGGTCACGCTCGGAGCGGATTTTCACCAAGGGCGGCATGGAAAGGGCGTCAGGTCCGTTAGGGAGAGAATACGCAATGCACCCGGTAGAGCCGACTGTTGGTCGGCTGCACAGGGCGGGAGCGCGCGAAAGCGCAGCCATCCATGGGGTGGCTCCAGCCCGGGTCGGCGCGCCCGGGCAGGTGGACGCGGTGATGCCAACCGCGTGGATGTCGGGGCTACCACCGCGGCGGCGTGATCATCTCCAGCCCGCGTACTTCAGTGATGCCCAGGCCCGGCGCATCGCTGATGGTGATCTCCGATTCGTTGAAGTTGACCCCGCCGGTGACCGGGTTGAACTGCCCCAGCGAGGGGCCGTCCAGGTCCACCTTGGTGATCACATCGCTCTTGGCCACCGCCAGGTGCACAGCCGCGGCCACGCTGATGCTCGACTCGATCATGCAGCCGATCATGCAGGGCACGCCGTAGATCGCGGCGATGTCGGCGATGCGGATCGCATTGGACAGGCCGCCGGTCTTCATCAGCTTGATGTTGATGATGTCCGCCGCGCGCTGCTGGATCAGGTCGACCACCTGGCCGGGATTGAACACGCTCTCATCGGCCATCACCGGCGTGTTGACCCGGTCGGTGACGTACTTCAGCCCACTGATGTCGGCCGCCTTGACCGGCTGCTCCAGCAGTTCCAGCACCACCCCGGCCTCTTCCAGGGCGCGCATCGCGTGCACCGCCTGCTTGGCGGTCCAGCCCTGGTTGGCATCCAGCCGTAGCAATGCCCGGCCCTGCACGGCCGCATGGATCGCCTTGACCCGCTCGATGTCCAGCCCGATGTCCTTGCCGACCTTGATTTTCAGCGACTCGAAGCCACGATCGATGGCCGAGAGCGAATCGGCCACCATCTTGTCGATGTAGTCCACGCTGATGGTGATGTCGGTGGTGATCACCGGATCGCCACCGCCGAGCATGCGGTACAGCGGCGCGTCGTGCAGCTGCGCCCACAGGTCGTACACCGCGATTTCCACCGCGGCCTTGGCGCTGGTGTTGCGCTCCAGCGCGGTCTGGATCAGCGCGCACACGCGGTTGAGGTTGGCCACGTCCTGGCCGATCAGGCGCGGCTTGATGAAGCTGTCGATGGCCTCGATGATCGAGCCGTGGGTGTCGCCCGTGATCACCGCCGTCGCGGGGGCCTCGCCGTAACCGGTGTGGCCGCTGTCGGTGCGCACCAGCACCACCACGTCCTCGACGGTGTCCACGGTGCGCAGTGCGGTCTTGAACGGGGTCTTCAGCGGCACGCGCAGCATGCCCAGTTCGATATCGGTGATTTTCATTCAGGAGTCTTGGCTCGGAGGCGCTGGATATTGGTGATGCGGTCGATGTAGCTCACGGTGTCGCTGGCCATCATCGGCTCCAGCGGGGTCACCGACACGCCGTTGAGATGGGCCTGCACGCGCGTACCGTCGGCCCCGTTCCAACTGCCGCCAGCGGTGTCGTGGATGACCCAGGTGCGCCCGTCGACATGGCCGATGGCGACCATCACGTGGCCCGGGATATAGACCAGGTCGCCGACCTGCAGCTGGTTCACCGCCGCCGTGCGCCTGGCCTTCCCCTCCTTCGGATCGAAGGCGATCCGGTCCAGCGCCGGGCTGACCGCCTGGGCGCTGGTATTGCGCGGCACCAGCACGCCGACGCTTCGGTAGATCTCCGAGACGAAGCCGCTGCAGTCGCGGGTGTCGTAGTCGTGGCCCCAACCGTAGCGTTCGCCGAGGAACTTGAACGCCTGGGTCAGCAGGTTGCGCGGGGTCAGGGGCAGGTAATCGGGCGCGCTGTCCTGCGAGCGTGGCAGCAGCGCCGGTACCAGCGCCAGGCGGCCATCATCATTGCGCACGGGCAGTTGCACCACGTAGGCGGCATGCGCCTGCTGGCCGTTGACGGTCTTGTCCTGCGGCCAGTCGGCGATCACCGGCAGGCGCACGCCCATGTCCAGCTGCAGGCGCGACACCCGCGGCTCCTCCGGGGTATAGGCGGTGAAGGCGGTGGCGCCGGTGATCACGCGGTATGGACCGCGCTGGCCGTAACCGAGCACGCTGGCCGCATCGCCGAGACCGACGAAGCGCTTCTCGATCCACGCCGAATAGCGCTCGCTGGTGATGAACAGCCAGCGGCCATCGGCGCTCTCATGCAGCACCGCCACCGCGTCGCCGGGGAACAGCGCCGATTCCTGGAAGCGGTCGATATCGGTATCGCCCGGTGTGGTGAACACCCGCAGCGCGGTCGGAAACGCGCGCAGCGCGGCGCGGTGGGTGACCAGGCCGTACTGCAGCGGGCGCTGGGTCGGAACCGCGTCCAGGGCGAGGTTGGCCACGGTCGCGCTGCGCTGGGCGGCGCTGATGTCCTGACCGTCCACGCCGTACAGCGGTTTGGAGGGCCAGGTCGACAGGGCGTCGATCGCGGCCAGCACCCGCGCACGCGGCAGCTGTGCCGGCAGGGCGCGCAGATCATGGATGGAGCGGTCTTCGGCACGCATCCGCGCGTTCTGCGCGGCCACGCCGGCGCGGTCCAGGATGGGCTGGTCGGCGTTGGGCGCGCGCTGCGCCCAGAAGCCGGGCGCCAGATAGGCTTCGCGCAGGCCGATGACCCCGCCGAGGTCGGCGTCGGCCTGGGCACGTGGGGCCTCGGCGGCGGCATGGCCGGTGACAAGCAGGGCGGCCAGCAGTGCGCCGGCCAGCCAGGATGACCGCGCGAGGCGGTTGGGGGAAGCCAGGATCCTCAAGCGGTCACCCTCCTCGGAAGCGTCAGGAATATTTATTCCTTTTTTCATCGAAAGCAAGAATAAATTATTGACCGGCTATCGGGCCCGTGTTACACAGCGATTACCACCCGCACCTGGGAAGTGTCGCCGTGGATTTCGCTTCACGCAAACCGCGTTCGCTCCGTTTCGCCCGCTGGCGCGCCACAGCCTGTCTGCTGTTGGCGCTGGCGCCGCTGTGCGCCTGGGCCGGCGCTTCGCTGCCGGAGGTGATCGCGCAGGTCGACCGCGGTGCCTTCGCCAGCGCCGACGCGCAGATCGATGCGGCGCTGCACGATGCCGCGCTTGGCGATGCCACTCGCCAGGACTTCGTCTTCCAGCGCGAGCGCATGCGCCGCATGCGCCTGGACTTCACCCTGGATGCCGACGCGGCCAAGGCGCAACTGCGCCGACAGATCCCGGACCTGCGCGATGCCGAGTTCGCGCGCTGGGACGCGGCCGGGCTGATCGAACACCTGGACATCGATGGCCAGCGTCGTTACTTCAAGCGCGCGCCGTCCAACCTGTTCCGCATCAGCGCCGAAGCACGCGCCCGGCGTGCGCCCGATGCGCCACTGCCAACCGACGGCCCCTTCGAGACGCTCGGCCCCCACCATGAAGAGATCGTCGCGGCCGCCCGCGCCAGCGGGGCCACCAGCGTGGTGCCGCGTCGCGTGGAGGTGACCCAGTCGCTGGTGGTGAAGGCCGATGCCGTACCTGCGGGCAAGACCGTCCGCGCCTGGATTCCGTATCCGCGCGCGATCGCCGGCCAGCAGGAAGACATCCAGTGGATCGCCAGTACCCCGACGGGGGCGCGCATCGCGCCGGAAAGCGCCCTGCAGCGCACCGCCTACCTGGAGCGCACGGCGGTGGCCGGCACGCCCACTGCATTCCAGATCCGCTACACGGTCACCGTGTACGCCCGGCACATCCCGATCGATCCGGCCAAGGTCCTGCCTACGCCGAAGGACCCGGCGCTGCAGCCGTTCCTGGCCGAACGCGCGCCGCATGTGCTGTTCACCCCGGCATTGCGCGCGTTCTCGCAGCGCGTGGTCGGCACTGAAACCCACCCATACCGCATCGCGCAGAAGCTGTTCGACGCGGTGGACCAGATTCCCTGGGCCGGCGCGCGCGAGTACGCCACGATTTCCAACATCAGCGACTACGCCCTGCACGCCGGCCACGCCGACTGCGGCCAGCAGACGCTGCTGCTGATCGCCCTGCTGCGCCTCAATGGCATCCCCGCGCGTTGGCAGTCGGGCATGGTCTACGCCGATGACGCGGTCGGCTACAACAACCTGCACGACTGGGGCGCGCTGTACCTGGCGCCGTATGGCTGGATGCCGATGGATGTCACCACCGGCCGCCTGGACAGCCCGCAGCCGGCACTGCGCGATTTCTACTTCGGTGGGCTTGATGCCTACCGCATCGCCTTCAACGACGATTTCCAGCAGCCGCCGCAACCGGCCAAACAGCATTTCCGCTCGGACACGGTGGACTCGCAGCGCGGCGAGGTCGAGTGGGACGGCGGCAACCTGTACTTCGATCAATGGAACTACGACTTCCAGTCGCACGTGGTGCCACTGGAGGCGACGCGGTAAACGGCGGTACCCACGATTCCATATCTGCAGGAGAGAGCAGGGAATGAATGCACATCGATTGAAGCGGGCGGCGCTGTGCGTTGCCCTGGGGGCCTGCCTGGGCTCGGTCGCGCCCATGGCGATGGCCCAGGACGGCGCAGTGGTTGGCAAGCTGGTCACCGATTCGGGGCAGCGCCTGGACAACGCGACGGTCACCGTGCGCAATCCGTCCACCGGATTCGTGCGTTCGGTGAAGGCCGAGGCCAATGGCAGCTACCGCATCCCGTTGTTGCCGGTGGGCACCTACGAGCTGGAGGTGGCCGTCGCTGGCGGGGCCCCGGCGCGGGTTGGCCAGGTCAATGTCGGCCTGGGCAGCGCCACCACGGTGAACGTGCCGGTGAGTGGCGTCAGCACCCTGGGCACGGTGCAGGTGCGTGCGCCGCAGGTGGTGTCGATGGTGGATGTGAAGTCGACCGAATCGGCCACCAACATCACCCGCGAAGAACTCTCGCGGCTGCCGGTGGACCGCGACATCACCGCCGTGGCGCTGCTGGCACCGGGTGCGGTGAAGGGCAAGGGATCGCTGGGCGGGCAGGGCATTTCCTTCGGCGGTTCCTCGGTGGCCGAGAACACCGTCTACATCAACGGCCTGAACGTCACCGACTTCTACAACCGCGTGGGCTTCTCCTCGGTGCCGTTCTCCTTCTACCAGGAGTTCCAGGTCAAGACCGGCGGCTACTCGGTGGAGTTCGGGCGCAGCACCGGCGGCGTCATCAACGCGGTGACGCGCTCGGGCAGCAACGACTTCAAGGCCGGCGCGGAACTGGTACTGGAGCCGCGTGCGTGGCAGTCGCAGGCGCGCGACCGCTACGACCGCGACGACAGCCGTTACATCACCGCCAGCCGCGATGACTATTCGCGCAGTGCGCTGAACGTGTTCGCCTCCGGTGCGCTGGTGCAGGACAAGCTGTTCTTCTTCGGCATGTACGAAGCGCGCGACTACACCCCCAACTCCACCAATGATGCCGGCACCGTGCTCAACCGCGGCACCGCCGACGATCCGTTCTGGGGCGGCAAGCTGGACTGGCAGATCACCGACAACCAGATGCTGTCGCTGTTCGGTTTCTCCGACAAAAGCGATACCGTCACCGACGTCTACCGGTACGACTACGACACCGGCCTGGCCGTGGGCGAGCGCACCAACCAGGTCTACAACACGGTAGGGGGAAAGAACTGGTCGGGTACCTACAGCTGGCAGGTCAACAACGACCTGACCATGAAGCTGATGTACGGCGAGAACAAGCGCAACCGCACCCAGAGCAGCCTCATGGATGAGAACTGCAACCGCGTGTTCGACAACCGCACCGCCAGCCAGGGCGTACCCACCGACCTGCAGGGCGACCGCAGCTGCACCAGCAGTTCGCAGCTGGAATCGGCGTTGGATACGCGCAAGGCCGCCCGCGCCGATTTCGAATGGACCCTCGGCAACCATCTGCTGCGCTTCGGCATGGACCGCGAAGAGAACACCTCCGACTACGAGCGTGCCTACCCCGGCCCGGGTGGACTGCGTTACGACATCTACTACCGCACCCCGGGCAGCTCGCTCAACGGGGGCGTGGTACCGGCCAGCGGACTGGTCGCGCGCACCCGCCGCTACGAAGTGGCCGGATCGTTCGAGACCATCAACTCGGCGTACTACCTCGAAGACAACTGGCAGGTCACGCCGAACTTCCTGCTCAACATCGGCGCACGCCTGGAGGGCTTCGACAACAAGGGCGGCGACGGCGACAGCTACATCAAGATCGACGACATGATCGCGCCCCGGCTGGGCTTCTCGTGGGACCTGCGCGGCGATGGCACCACCAAGGTGTTCGGTAACCTGGGGCGGTATTTCCTGCCCGTGGCCAACGTGATCAACATCAAACAGGCCGGCGGCTTCCTGGACGAGCGCACCTGGTACGAATTCCTCGGTTACAGCGGCGCGCCCAACAACGTCCCCAACCTGGGCGGCCAGATCGGGCCGGTGGACAACTCGCAGGGCGACGGCAGCGTGCCGGACCTGCGCGCCGAAGTGAACCGCGACATGGATCCGGTCTACCAGGATGAGGCCATCCTGGGCTTCCAGCACATGCTCAGCGCATCGTGGTCGGTCGGCGCCAGCGTCACCTACCGGCGCCTGCACAACGCCATCGATGACATGAACATCACCGCGACCGGCCAGTGCGGGGCGATCGACGGCGTCTGGATCATGGGCAACCCCGGCCGCACCAACACCGTGTGGGGCGACAGCGACTGCGACGGCAGCAACGATGCCTGGATCGATATCGACACCGCCCGCGAAGGCTGGGCGCTGTATGACGACGACGGCAACTACGTCGGCCAGCGCGGCTGGGTCAAGCCCAAGCGCGATTACAAGGCCCTGGAGCTGCAGGTGGATCGTGCATGGGACGGCACGTGGGGCTTCAATGCGTCCTACACGCTGGCCTACGGCCGCGGCAACGCCGAAGGACCGGTCAACTCCGATACCGACTTCGCCGATTCCGGCCGCACCGAGAACTTCGACAACCCGTGGGTCAACTATCGCGGCTACGGCTACCTGGCCAACGATCGCCGCCATCAGTTCAAGTTCCGCGGCAGTTATGCGCTGACGGAGAACCTCACGATCGCCGCGACGCTGGGCGTGCAGTCCGGCAGCCCGATCACCCGCTTCGGTGCCGGCAACCCGTTCGACGCCACCGATTTCCACAGCTACTACGTGTGCGTGTCCAACTGCCAGGCCACGGTGCCGTCCGAGCGGGTGTTCGTGCATTCCCCGCGTGGAGGTGACGGGCGCACGCCCTGGACCTACGACCTGGACATGAGCGTGGCCTACAAGATCCCGGTGCCACTGGATATCAACGTCAAACTGGCCGTCTACAACGTGCTCAACCAGCAGCGCATCGTCTCGGTGGACCAGGACTACGAGCCGCAGGACAGCATCGGGACGCCCAATCCGCTGTATGGCTATGGCACCGGCTTCCAGTCGCCGCGCTATGCGCAGCTCACGGTGACCTGGAACTACTGAGCACATGACCGGCATGACGCAGGCGACGTGGACGGCGGTGCTGGCGATGGCCGCCGGCATGGCCGCCGCGTCACCGGCCGCGTTCGATCCGATGTTCGACCAGGCCCGGCAGCAGTACGCACTGCCGGGCCTGGCGATGGCGGTGGTGGAAGACGGTCAGGTGATCTACCAGCGCACCGCTGGCGAACGACGTAGCGGCCGTGGCGAAGCCATCGACCCCGACACCCTGTTCAAGATCGCCTCCAACAGCAAGGCGATGACCGCCGCCCTGCTGGCGCGGCTGGTCGACCGCGGCGTGCTGCGCTGGGACGATCCGGTGATCAGGTACCTGCCGCAGTTCCGCATGCACGATCCCTGGGTAACCAGGCAGATGCAGGTGCGCGATCTGCTCATCCACAACAGCGGCCTGGGGCTGGGCGCCGGTGATCTCATGCTGTGGCCCGAGCCCAACGCCTTCACCCGTCAGGACATCATCGCCGGGCTGGCCCACCTCAAGCCGGTCACCAGCTTCCGCAGTGGCTACGCCTACGACAACCTGATGTATGTGGTGGCCGGTGAAGTGGCCGCGGCGGCCGCCGGCAAGCCGTACGACCAGTTGCTGCGCGAGGAAGTGTTCGTGCCGCTGGGCATGGACCGCTGCCAGGTCGGTGCGTGGTCGGTGGCCAAGGTCGGCAACGTCGCCCAACCGCATACCCGTCGCGACGGGCGCAACGTCGTGGTCCAGGCCGATGGCGATACAAGCCCGGACCTGCCGTCGATGGCCGCCGGCGGCATCCGCTGCAGCCTCAAGGACATGACCCGCTGGATGCAGGTGCTGCTGGACCCGGCGGTGGTGCCGGGCTGGTTGGGTGCGGCGCAACGGCGCGCGCTGTGGACCGCGCACATGCCGATGCCGCTCGGTGCGCGCCAGCGGCAGTGGGACAACGCGCATTTTTACGCCTACGGCTACGGCTGGCGCCTGTCGGACATGGACGGGCAGTGGAAGGTGGCCCACACCGGCACGCTGTCGGGCATGTACTCCTCCCTGGCGCTGCTGCCGGACCGCAAGGTGGGCGTGGTGATCCTGATCAACGGTGACGCCGAGGATGCACGCACCGCGCTGATGCAGGCCGCATTGAAGCACTACACCGCGCCGGCGCAGGCTCGCGGTGTCCTCGATTACGCACGCCTGCTGCAGCAGGAACAGCAGCAGCGCACCGACGCCGGCCAGGTGCGGCCCGATACGCGCGCGCGACGCCCGGCGGACCCGCGCGCTACCCGCGCCTGGCAGGGCCGTTACCGCGACCCGTGGCTGGGGCCGGCCAGCCTGTGCCCACAAGGTGGGCACCTCCGCTTCAGCGTGGACAAATCGCCCAGGCTCCAGGGCCGGGTGATGCAGCTCGGTAGCCGCTGGCTGGTGCAGTGGGATACCCTCGGGGCGGATGCCGAGCCCTGGCTGCAGGTTGGGCCGGGCACACCCTCAACGCTTACGTTGCGTGCCATCGACCCGGATATCGACTTCAGTTATGACTACCAGGACCTGCAGTTCACCCGTATCGGCGATTGCCCGTAGTGCGGCACTGATCGCCCTGTTCGTCGCCGTCGGCGCGGCCGCCCAGCCGGTGCAGATCGCACTGGTGCGCACCCCCGAACAGGCCGGCATGGTCGACATCCGCAGCCTCGCCCCGGATATCGACCTGGACCTGCGCTATGCCGGGGCCAACAATTTCACCGGCCGCCGTGTACCCGGTTACGACGCCGCCAAGTGCTACCTGCTCAAGCCTGCGGCCACCGCGCTGGCCAGGGTTGAAGCGGACCTGCGTGCCGACGGCTACGGCCTGCGTCTGTTCGACTGCTACCGCCCCGCGCAGTCGGTGCAGGCCTTCGTGGACTGGACCAACGATCCGCTGGAACAGTCGCGCAAGGCCCAGCAGTATCCGGGCCTGGACAAGCCGGCGCTGCTCGGCGGCTACATCGCCCAGACCTCCGGGCACAGTCGCGCCGCCACCGTGGACCTGACCCTGGTGGATTGCCGCAGCGGCACCTGCACCGCGCTGGACATGGGCACCGACTTCGATTTCTTCGGCCCGCGTGCGCATACCGACGCGCCCGACGTCACCCCGCAGCAGTACCTCAACCGGCAGAAGCTGCGCCAGGTGATGGGCCGCCAGGGCTTTGAGAATTACCCGCAGGAATGGTGGCACTACACCCTCACGCCCGAGCCGGACCCGCACACCGCCTACGACGTCCCTGTGCGTTGACCCCCGTGGCGCCAGGGTGGGCCGCTACACTGTGCGCTCACCGACCGCCCGGACCACGATGAACCTGCCGCTGCACTTTGGATTGCTCGGAACGCTGGAAGCGGGCCTTATCGCGCTGCTGGTCGGCCTGCTGGTGTACGCGCTGTGGCAGTGGCTGTGCCGCGCCGTTGGCTGGAACGCCGGGCACGCGATCGGCTGGGCCTGCGTGATCGCGGTGATCGCTTCGGCCGGCATCGACGCGTGGAAGCTGTTCTACATGGGCATCATGCGGCTGGAGTCGCCGTTGTACGCGCGCTTGTTCCTGGCGACCGTCCACGATCCGAACGAGCTCGGTTCGCGCGTGGTGCTGGAAGTGGCCGGTGCGCTGTTCGGTGTTGCGGCGGGGTGGCTTCTGTTCAGTTCGCGCTCAGGCGAAAAAAACGCCAGCGACCCCTGAGATTTCGTTCGCATCCGGTTAAATCCGGGCCGGTTGAATGCGTGTGTTACTCCGCGCTCACCCGTCCCTAACCACTGCGGTAATCGACGGCTGCGTACAGGTGGTTAAGCGCGCGTGCGCGTGCCGATTGCAGCGAAATGCCGATTCACAAACGGGCTGGCAGGGTGGAGGCCGTGCG
>NZ_DAMAGC010000022.1:0-9987 GCF_031995405.1 Stenotrophomonas sp.
GTCGGGCGCTGGGTCCCCATGCCCTTGGAGGCGAAATAAAGGGGGAGGTGACGGCCGCAGGCCGACGCCGGAGGACATTCGCCGGAAAGGGCATGGGGGCCCAGCGCCCGACCCACCGACCGCCGCGCCAGAAAGGTCGAGAGTGCGCTTGATGTTTGCCACGCAGACGAAAGAAGAACCCAAAAAAAACCCGCCACGAGGGCGGGTCTTTTTTCGGGGAAGCTCAAGCATCCTTGCGGATTACTTGATCTTGCCTTCCTTGTACAGGACGTGCTTGCGCACGACCGGATCGTACTTCAGGAATTCCATCTTCCCGGGGGTGTTCTTCTTGTTCTTGTCCGTCGTGTAGAAGTGGCCAGTGTTGGCCGTCGAAATCAGACGGATCTTGTCGCGCTTGCCTGCCATGATTAGTTACTCCTCAGACCTTTTCGCCGCGCGCACGCAGCTCAGCCAGAACGGAATCGATACCGTTCTTGTCGATGGTGCGCAGGGCATGCGCGGAAACACGAAGCTTGACCCAGCGGTTTTCGCTGGCAACCCAGAAGCGGCGCTCGTGCAGGTTGGGCAGGAAACGACGACGGGTCTTGTTGTTGGCGTGCGAGACGTTGTTACCCGTCTGCACTCGCTTGCCGGAAACTTGGCATACGCGGGACATTGCGCACCTCGATGAAAGTAATTGTCAGCCCATAGCCCGGGCGACGGCGGCCTCGGCGGTTTCCCGCCACACGTCATGAGAATCAAAGGGTTACGCTGTCGAGGGCAGGCCGGATGACGTGTTCCCGGCCGCCGATCCAAAGGTTTTTGGACACAGCGAGCCGCGCATTATGCCGCAGCACCTGGGCCGGCGCAAGTTGTCCACAGGGCGGCGGCCTGGCGCACCGGCCGGGCCGGGCCGCCTGTTCGCGCCGCCGCGGCACCGCGACGGCAATACTGGCCCTCCCCTACCCGGACCCCACCCATGCGGCTGCTCGCCCTGACCTATGGCACCGAAGGCGACACCCGCCCCCTGGTGATGCTGTGCCACGGCCTGATCGCCGCCGGCCACGAGGTGATGCTGCTGGCCGAAGGCGGCACCCTGGGCAGCGCGCGCGACCTGGGCGTACCGCATGCAGCGCTGGAAGGGGACATCCATGACGAAGTGGTGGCGCTGGTGTCGCGCGGCAACGACACCCTGGCCGCCTCGCGCGGGCTGGCGCGGATGGCCCGCCAGCACGTGCCGGCGTGGATGCGCCAGGCCGACGCGGCAGCCGCCGGCTGCGATGCGGTGCTGACCGGTGGGCTGGCCGCGTTCGTGGGCATGTCCGTGGCCGAACGCCACGGCCTGCCGGTGATCGGCACCGGCATGATCCCGCTCACCCCCACGCGCGCGTTCCTGTCCCCCTTCCTGCCCCGGCTGCGCCTGCCCGGCGCGCTCAACCGGCTCAGCTACACGCTGGTCAACCAGGCGGTGTGGCGGACGTTCCGACAGCCGATCAACCGCGCCCGCCACGCGCTGGGCATGCCGCCGCGACGCACGCTCTGGCGCGACCTGCCGATGCTGTACGGCATTTCGCCCACCCTGCTGCTGCCGCCCGCGGACTGGCCCGCCGACCACCGCATCTGCGGCCAGTGGCGCGCCCCGGACCTGGCCTGGCAGCCGCCGGCAGACCTGCAGGCCTTTCTCGACGCCGGGCCGGCGCCGGTGTACCTCGGCTTTGGCAGTATGACCGGCTTCGACCGCGACCACGTGCTGCCGACCCTGCTGCAGGCGCTGGCGCCGCGCCGCGTGCTGCTGTTTCCCGGCTGGGCCGGATTGCCCAGCGGCGCCCTGCCCCCGCAGGTGTTCGTGGTCGGCCCGACGCCGCACGAGGCGCTGTTCCCGCGCTGTGCGCTGGTGATCCACCACGGCGGCAGCGGCACCACGCATTCGGCCTGCCGCGCCGGCGTACCCTCGCTGGTGATGCCGTTCGCCGCCGACCAGTTCTTCTGGGCGGATCGACTGCAGCAGTTGGGGGTAGCACCGGCAGCGTTGTCGCCGAAGCGGCTGGATGCGGGGACGCTGGCGCGGGCGATTGGCTTCGTCGAACACGCCGGGACCCGTGAACGGGCGGCGGCACTTGGCCGGGCGATGGAAAACGAAAACGGCGTGGCCAACGCAGTCGATCTGATCGAGCGGCAGTTGGTGGAAATACCTACTCGACAACGAGGTTGAACCGCCATGAAAGAGTGTGACCCGGTCGATTGACCGCCCCGGCAGGGGCTGCTGTAATGGACACACGACCCCGCCCTCGCCGTCGTCATTCAGTTGGCTAAACGGCTTGGGACGAAAAAACCGCCGCAAGGCGGTTTTTTCATGCCCGAAGGAACGTGCGCATGATCAACGCAACCGCCGTCTACATTGATGGCTACAACTTCTACTACGGCCGCATCCGGGGAACGCGCTACAAGTGGATCGACATGGTGGCGCTGTTCCACCGCTTGGTCCACGAACAGGATCCTGATTCGCAGCTGACGTTGGTCAGGTATTTCAGCGCATTCTGCCTGGCCCGTTTCTCGACGCATGGCAATGCATCGACCATCGCCCAGGACTGCTTCCTGCGCGGGCACGAGGCCCGACATGGCGCCCGCTTCCAGAAAACGATGGGGACACACACGCATGATCGCAGCGGAACAAAGATGCCGCGTTATGTCGATGGCGTAGCGTTCGATCGCAACGACCGAGTGAAAGCATGGAAGCTCGAGGAAAAGCAGACCGATGTGAACATCGCACTGGCAATGTATCGGGATGCGGCTTCCGGAGCGTTCTCGCAGTTGGTCGTGTGTTCCAACGACAGCGACGTGGAACCCGTGCTTCGTGCGATCAAAGCAGATTTTCCCCACATCCGGCTTGGAGTGATTACGCCACGACGTCCTCCAGAGGAAGGCGCGGTTTCCCACCGGAACATGATGTCGTCGCTATCGGTGAATGCGCACTGGGCGCGGAGCCACATTCGCGACGAGGAGCTGGCAGCATGCCAGCTGCCAGATCGCATCCAGACCGGAAAGAAGCCCATCGACAAGCCATCGCATTGGTGACGCCGCCCTTGTCGTCGGCATGGCGGCACGCGGCAAAGCGTGCCGCCGCTCGATTCAGGCCGGTCCAGCCTCTTCCTTCCGATGCAACCACCGGTACAACACCGGCAGCACCAGCAACGTCAGCAACGTCGACGACACGATGCCGCCGATGACCACGGTGGCCAGCGGTCGCTGCACCTCCGAGCCGGCGCCGACGTTGAAGGCCATCGGCACGAAGCCCAGCGAGGCCACCAGTGCGGTCATCAGCACCGGACGCAGGCGACCGAGCGCGCCGTCGCGCACTGCGTCGGTCAACGGCAAGCCGTTATCGCGCAGGCTGCGCACGAAGCTGATCATCACCAGGCCGTTGAGCACCGCCACGCCGGACAGCGCGATGAAGCCGACGCCCGCGGAAATCGACAGCGGGATCCCACGTGCGGCCAGGGCAAGCACGCCGCCGGTCAGCGCCAGCGGCACGCCGCTGAACACGATCGCGGCATCCTTGATCGAACCAAATGCCCAGAACAGCAAGGCGAAGATGATGATCAGGGTCAGCGGCACCACGATCGCCAGGCGTTGGCTGGCCGAGATCAACTGTTCGAAACTGCCGCCGTACTCGATCCAGTAGCCGTTGGGCACCGGCACGTCGCGGCCGATGGTCTGCTGCAGCTCGGTGACGAAACCACCCAGGTCGCGGTCGCGCACGTTGGCGGTGACCACGATGCGGCGCTTGCCGTTCTCGCGGTTGATCTGGTTCGGCCCTTCGCTGTTGCCGAGCGTGGCCAGCTCGCGCAGCGGTACGGTGCGCGCACTGCCACTGCGCCAGCTGCCGGCGCGGCTGGATTCGTCGGCGTCGCCGGCCAGCGCGGTCTCCAGCGATACCGGCAGGTCGGCCAGCGCGGCCGGGTCCTGGCGCAGCGCTTCGGGCAGGCGCACGACGATGTCGAAGCGACGGTCGCCTTCGAACAACTGCCCGGCCACCTGGCCGCCGACGGCGGTGGCCACGGTCGACTGCACCTGCCCCGGATTGAGCCCGTAGCCGGCCAGCGCGGTGCGGTTGGGGGTGACGGTAAGCAGCGGCAGGCCGCTGGTTTCCTCCACCCGCACGTCGGCCGCACCGGGCACCTTGTCCGCCACCGCCGCAATGCGTTTGCCCACCGCCAGCAGCGTGTCCAGGTCATCGCCGAACAGCATCACCGCCACGTCCGCCCGCACACCGGAGATCAGCTCGTTGGTGCGCATCTGGATCGGCTGGGTGAACTCGTAGTTGTTGCCCGGCAGCTGCTCCACGGCCTCTTCCAGTTCACCCAGCAATGCCGCACGCGACTTGCGCGGGTCCGGCCAGTGCTTGCGCGGTTTCATCATGATGAAGGTGTCGGCCACGGAGGGTGGCATCGGGTCGGAGGCCACCTCGGGCGTACCGATCTTGGAGAACACCTTGTCCACTTCGGCGAACTGCACCAGCCGGTTTTCGATCTGCTTCTGCATCTGGATCGACTGGGTCAGGCTGGTGCCGGGGATACGCATGGCATGCATGGCGACGTCGCCCTCGTCCAGGTTGGGCACGAACTCGCTGCCCAACCGCGTGGCCAGCAGGCCGCAGCCGACCACCAGCACCAGCGCACCGGTCACCATCCAGCGGCCGCGACGCAGCGAAAACGCCAGCAGCGGTGCATAGCGCCGCCGCACCCACGCCATCAGGCGGTTTTCCTTCTCCTGCACGTGGCCGCCGAGGAACAGTGCGATCGCCGCTGGAACGAAGGTCAGCGCCAGCACCATCGCACCGGTCAGGGCCAGCACCACGGTGATCGCCATGGGATGGAACATTTTTCCTTCCACGCCGGACAACGCGAAGATCGGCAGGTACACCGCGGTGATGATGCCCAGCCCGAACAGGCTGGGGCGGATCACTTCGGCGGTGGCACTGGCGGTTTCGGCGAAGCGTTCGGCGCGGGTCATGTCGCGGCCTAGGGCGTGCTGGCGTTCGCCGAAGCGACGCAGGCAGTTCTCGATGATGATCACCGCGCCATCGACGATCAGGCCGAAGTCGAGTGCGCCCAGGCTCATCAGGTTGGCCGACACGCCACCGCGGGCCATGCCGGTCAGCGTGAACAGCATCGCCAGCGGAATCACCGCCGCGGTGATCAGCGCGGCGCGGAAATTGCCGAGCAGCAGGAACAGCACCACGATCACCAGCAGCGCACCTTCGACCAGGTTCCTGGCCACGGTCTCGATGGTGCGGTCCACCAGCGCGGTGCGGTCGTAGCTGGCGGTGACGGTGACGCCCTCGGGCAGGCTCGCCTGCGCCTGCTGCAGCCGCGCGGCCGCCGCCTGGGCGACATCGCGGCTGTTGGCGCCGATCAGCATCACCACCGTGCCCATCACCACTTCGTGGCCATTCTGGGTAGCCGCGCCGCTGCGCAGTTCCGGCCCCTCCTTGACCTCGGCCACGTCGTGGACGTGGATCGGCACGCCTTCGCGACGCGCCAGCACGATGTTGCCAATTTCCTCCAGGTTGGCCACCTGGCCGGGGATGCGCACCAGGAACTGCTGGCCGTTGCGCTCGATGTAGCCGGCGCCGACATTCTGGTTGTTGGCCTCCACCGCCTGGGCGACATCCTCCAGGGTGAAGCCGAGCGCACGCAGCCGCGCCGGGTCCGGGGTGATGTGCACCTGGCGCTGGAAACCGCCAATCGTGTTGACCTCGGTAACACCCGGCACATTGCGCAGCTGCGGTCGGATCACCCAGTCCTGCAGGGTGCGCAGGTCGGTGGCGGTGTACGGGGTGCCATCGGCCTTGCGTGCCTTGGGATCGGCGTCGATGGTGTACATGAAGATCTCGCCGAGGCCGGTGGAGATCGGGCCCAGCTGCGGGTCCAGGCCATCGGGGATCTGCGACTTCACCTGCTGCAGGCGTTCGGCCACCTGCTGGCGGGCGAAGTAGATGTCGGTGCCATCCTCGAAGACCACGGTGACCTGCGACAGCCCGTAACGCGACAGCGACCGCGCCTGCTCCATGCGCGGCAGCCCGGCCATCACCGTTTCCACCGGGTAGGTGATGCGCTGTTCGGTCTCCAGCGGCGAGTAGCCGGGCGCGGCGGTGTTGATCTGCACCTGGACGTTGGTGATGTCCGGGGTGGCGTCGATGGGCAGCCTGGTGAAACTCCAGATGCCGACCGCGACCAGCACGGCGGTGAGGGTCATCATCAACCAGCGATGGGCGATGGAGGCGCCAATGATGCGTTCAAGCATGGGGGCGTCCTCCGCTGCGCGACGCGCGTGGCACGCGATCAATGCTCATGCGATGCCCCCGCCTTGCCGATGTCGGCCTTGACCACGTAGCTCTGTTCGACCACGACGTCTTCGCCCGCCTTCAGGCCCTCGGTCACTTCGACCTGGCCCGCATCGCGGGCGCCGAGGGTGACCGCACGTGCGGTGTAGGTATCGCCGACGCGCACGAACACCACGTCCTTGCCGTCCATGTTCTGCACCGCCCCCAGCGGCACCACCAGCGCGGCCGGCTTGGTCGCCACCACGATGCGTGCCTTGACCGCCGCACCGGGCCGCCACAGGCCATCGTCGTTGCGCAGCGTGGCGCGGGCCACGGTGCTCTGGCTGGCGGTGGCGGTGCCGGGCAGTACGCGTTCCAGGGTGGTGGTCTGGCTGACGCCGTCGGTCATGCGCGACACGGTGACCGGGACGCCGGCGGTGATGTGCTGGGTATCGTTGCCGAAGATATGCAGGTCCACCCACAGCGTGGACAGGTCGCCGATTTCGAACAGCGGCGTGCCCTCGCCCGCCACGCCGCCGACCTGGGCCTGGCGCGCCAGCACCACGCCGGCGATCGGCGCGCTGACGGTGTAGGTGGTCAGGCTGAGGTTGCTCTCGATGCTGGCCAGCACCTGGCCGGCGCGGACGTTGTCGCCGACATTGGCGCGCAGCGAACGGATCGGTCCGGGGAAGCGCGCCATCACCTGCGCCACGCGGCCATCGACGGGAGTGAGCAGGCCCTGCACGTCGTGCTCGTCAGCGATGGTACCGGCGGCGACCGGGGCGACGCGGATGCCCGCCTGTTCGGCCATGGCCGCGGCGATGGTGGTGCGCTCCGGCGCGTCATGGTCGTCTTCGCCGTCGGTGTGGCCGGCCTCGCCGTGGCCCTGGTCGGTGTCGGCGGGGGCCGCGGCGGGGGCGTCCTTGCCGCAGCCGGCCAGGGCCAGTGCAGCGATCAGGAGCGTGGCGCCCAGCGCGATGCGGTGTGCGGAAAGGTTCATCGGCGGTCCTCCGTGGACACGTGGGGCGTGGGGGTGGCGCCGACGGCAACCATGCTTTGGCCGGTCAGGCGCTGGATTTCGATCAGCGCGGTCTGTGCGGCGATGGCGGCACCGAGCTGGCGTTGCCGCGCGTCGATGCGCATGGCCTGCAGCTGCGCCCATTCCATGTAGCTGATGGCGCCGGCACGCCAGGCCTTCTCGGCGGCGTTTTCGGCGCGCTTGAGTTGCGGCAGCACATCGCGTGCCATGCGCGTGACTTCCAGCTGCGCGGTCAGGTAGCGCCCGTGCGCCTCGGCCAGCGTGGCGTACAACTGCAGTGCGCGCGCCTCGCGTTCGACGCTGTTGAGCGCCAGTTCGGCCTCGGCGGCGCGGATCTCCGGGGCCGCACGCGCGACGCTGCCCAGCGGCACGCTGAAACCGGCCACGAAGGACGTGTCACGGCTGTCACGGGTGTTGCGGACCCCGACCTGCCAGCTGAGATCCGGCCGCGCGGCAGTGCGCGCCAGCTGGACCTGCGCCTCGCGGATGCGCCGCTCCCCGGCCAGCACGGCCAGTTCCGGGGTGCGCTGCAGCTCCTCGGCCAGCACCGCAAAATCCTGCAGGGCCGGCAGCTGCATGGGGTCGCCGGTGACCACGTCGAAGCCGGGATCGCGTTGTCGCCAGAGCGCGGACAACGCGGCGCGCGCGGACTGGTCGGCCTGGCGGGCGCGATCGCGGTCCAGCTCGGCCTGGGCCAGCATGGCCTGTGCGGTCAGCAGCACCGATTCGGGCGACGCGCCGGCCTGCAGGCGCAGGCGCGCGGCGGCGACCGCGCGCCTGCGCTGCTCGATGTCGGTGGTGGCGATGCCCAGTTGCTGGCGCGCTTCGGTGATGGCGAGGTAGCGGCGGGCGACCTCGGCCAGCAGATCCAGGCGGGCGGTTTCGCGCTGCGGGGCCAGGCTGTCGATGTTGGCCTGGGCCACGGCACGGCGCGCGTCCAGCTTGCCGCCACGTTCCAGCACGCCAGCCAGGGTGACGGTCAGCTCGGCACTGCGGAAGCCGCTGGCATCGCCCGTGCCGAGCGCGTTTTCAAGCTCGACGCCGACGGTGAGCGGCGGGGTCAGCGTTGCCGCATCGCGGCGGGCTTCCCAGATCGGGCGCTGCGCGTCGGCCAGGCGCAGGTCGGGGTGGTATTGGGCGACGCGCGCGATGGCGGCGTCGAGGGTCAACGGGTCAGGCGTATCCGTACCCTGCGCATACACGCACGGCACGAACGCAACGACAGCCAGGGCTGCCATGCGCATCCACATGGGGGACTCTCCAGATAGCGGTTCAGATGGACAACGGCGGCGCGTGGCCGCAGGGCATCAGGACGCTATCGGGGGGCGCAGCAGGCTCTCGGGCGGCTGGGTGCGCAGCTGCGCGGTCAACCCGACCGGCACGCTGTGCGCGGGCGCGGCAGGCAGCAGCCACGGCAGCGAGGCCATCGGCAGGACGCCGCCATGGCCATGGCAATGCCCGCAATGGACCAGTGCGTGCAGCAGGTCGCCGTCACCCGCGTCGGGATCACTGCTGCCCGGTGTGGCCGCATCGGCGGGCGCGGCATCGGTATGCAGGCTGATGTGGATGTCGGCCAGTGCCGAGGCCGTCGCCGTGCCGAACACGCCCAGGCCGACCGCGACCAGCATCAGCAGGCGCAGCAGCAGGGACGAACGCGGGCGGGCAGAACGGAACATGCCGGCAGGGTAGCCGGCGGCTTGCGCGTTACACAATCGCAGCCGCCGGTGATGGTTCACGTAAACGGGATCGGCCGGGTCACGGCCGATCCCTTGGCGCTCAGCCGGCGGCCTTGCGCTGGGCGATGTACGCCTGGATCTGCTGCTCCAGCACCGGCAGCGGCACCGAGCCCTGCTGGAGCACGGCGTCGTGGAAGCCCTTCACGTCGAAGCGCTCGCCCAGTTCCTTCTCGGCCTGCGCGCGCAGGCGCACGATCGCGATCTCGCCCAGCTTGTAGCTCAGCGCCTGGCCCGGCCAGGAGATGTAGCGGTCCACTTCGGTGGTGACTTCATGCTCGCTCAGCGCGGTGTGGTCGCGCAGGTAGGCGATGGCCTGCGCGCGGGTCCAGCCCTTGTGGTGCACGCCGGTGTCGATCACCAATCGCGCGGCGCGCCACATTTCGTAGGTCAGGCGGCCGAAATCCTCGTACGGGGTTTCATAGATGCCCATCTCCACGCCGAGCTTCTCGCAGTACAGGCCCCAGCCCTCGCCGTAGGCGGAAATGTAGGCGGTGCGGCGGAACTCGGGCTGGTCGCCGTGCTCGGCGGCCAGCGCGCCCTGCAGCGCATGGCCCGGGTCGGACTCGTGCAGGGTCAGCGCCGGCAGGTTGTACAGCGGCCGCGCCGGCAGGTTGTAGGTGTTGAGCCAGTAGGTGCCCATGCCGCCGCGCCCGGCAGTCCAGAACGGGGCGATGTCCGGCGGCACCGGCACGATGGTGAAGCGCGCGCGCGGCAGGGTCATGTACTTGCCGATCACCCCGTCCACGCGCTTGGAGATCCACGCGGCGCGATACAGCAGCTCGTCCGGGGTCTTGGCGTAGAACTGCGGGTCGGTGCGCAGGAAGGTCAGGAACTCGGCAAAGCTGCCCTTGAACTGCACCTGCTTGATGATCGCGTCCATTTCCTTCTGGATGCGCGCCACTTCCTTC
>NZ_DAMAGC010000022.1:9997-47750 GCF_031995405.1 Stenotrophomonas sp.
ATCTCGTGGATCTGCTGCGGGGTGAGGTCCAGCGTGGTGTATTGGTGGATCTGCTGCTTGTAGTACGCCTCGCCACCGGGCATGGCCTCGGCGGCCAGCGTGGTGCGCGCCTGCGGCACGTACTCGCTGACGAAGAAGGTGCGCAGCTTGCCGAACGCCGGCACCACGCTGCCGCTGATGGCCTGGCGCGCCTGTGCCTGCAGCTGCGCCTGCTCGGCGGCGGGAATGCTGGCCGGCAGCTTCTTGAACGGGGCATACAGCGGTGAGGCGGTCGGGTCCTTGAGTTCGGACACGGTGGCGATGGAGACCTCGCGGCCGTCCAGCACCGCGCGCGGCACGCTGAAACCGCGCTTGAGTCCGGCGCGCATGTTCTCGGTCTGCTGGTCGAAGTAGCGCGGCACATCGTTGAGGCGCGCGATGTAGTTGCGGTAATCCTGCGCGGTCTTCATCTCGCGGCGGGCCATGAACGACAGGCTCGACCAGAACGAGGAGTCGGCGTTGAACGGCATTTCATAGCCACCCAAACGCACCTCGGCGGCCAGGTTGAACACCTGGTCGCGGTAGATGGCGTAGTTGATCTGGTTGTCCGCCGACAGCGCCGTGCGGTCGACCTTGTCCAGCTGGGCCAGCACGTCGTCCCAGACCTTCAACCGCGCCTGCTGGGCAGCCGCGCCCACGTCGGGCATGCGGGTGGCGTTGGCCGGGCCGTCTTCATCCTCGCTGGCCTCGCCACCGCCATCCTGGCGCCACGTCCATTCCTTCTCATAGATGGCGCGGAACTGCGCATTGGCGGGGCTTTCAGCGGCCAGGCTGGCCGGTGCGGCGGTCGGTGCGGCGGGGGCAGCAGCCAGGGCGGCGCCGGCAGGAAGGGCCAGGGCGAGCAGCAACGCGGTGACGAGCGGTGATTTCACGATCAGGGGTTCCCGGGGGACGGCAAACCCCGATCATGGCACCCGGCGCAGGCCCTGCGCATGGTTCAAAGGTCCTGCCCGCCACGCGGGCAGGATCGGGGACCGGCCAGAGGCCGGGACCCAAGCGCCGCAGGCGCGCGTAGATCCACGCCATGCGTGGATGCCCCTGCCTAATGCGATGCCTTGTCCCGCTTCCACCCGCGGTGCTGGATATCCAGCTTCAGGCTGTACAGCGCGGTGAACGCCGGGAACAGGTTCTGCAGTACGCCCACCGAATCCTGCTTGGCCGAGAACACGAAGTAGCTGAGGGTCATCAGGCTGCCGACCACGCTCATGTACCAGAACAGGCGCGGGATCACCGGCTTGCCGGCGCGTTTGGAGGCCACGAATTGCACCAGCCAGCGGCCGCCGAACATCAGCGCGCCGGTATAGCCGATCAGCTTCCAGCCGGTCACGTGCAGGCCGGTCCAGTACAGCCAGGTCAACGGTTGGTCGAGCCAGTGCAGCTCCATCAGCGTTCTTCCACGGCGGTGCGCTTGCTGCGCGTGATCAGCCAAGCCACCCCGCGCAGGTCGCGGATGCCGACCAGCGCCCGGCCGAGGTTGTTGTACTTGGACACCCCGGCGGTGCGGTGGCGGTGGTTGACCGGCACGCTGACGGTCTTCCAGCCGGCACGCTGCATCAACGCGGGCAGGTAGCGGTGCATGTGGTCGAAGTACGGCAGGTCCAGGAACGCGGCGCGTTCGAACAGCTTGATGCCGCAGCCGGTGTCGGGGGTGTCATCGCGCAGCATGCGCGCGCGGATCGCGTTGGCCCACTTGCTGGCCCAGCGCTTGCTGCCCGAGTCCTGGCGGTTGACCCGCCAGCCGGCGAACAGCTTGACCTCCGCTGCAGCGGCCGCACGTGCGGCCAGCAGCCTGGGGATGTCGGCCGGGTCGTTCTGCCCATCGCCATCCAGGGTGGCGATCCACGGCGCGCGCGCATGGTTCACCCCGGTGCGCACGGCGGTGCTCTGCCCGCTCTGGCTGACATGGTGCAGCACCCGCAGCTCCGGGGTGGTGGCCTTGAGCCCCTGCAGCACGGCCAGGGTGTCATCGCGCGAGTGATCGTCGATGTAGACGATCTCGAAGTCGATCTGGCCGCGCAGGGCGGCGGTGATCTCTCCGATCAGGGGTGTGACGTTGTCGCGTTCATTGAAGACCGGGACGACGACCGACAACTGGGGTTGGCTCATGGTCGGGCTCTGCGAATGGCCAGGATCGAAAAAGAGCGCGCATTTTCCGCACCCGAGGTTATCCGAAGATGAATTGGCGGATGTGTGTCAGGCGTGAGCGCCGAAATAGTCGCGGCACCAGGCCACCACGGGCGGCAGGCCCTGCTCGATCGGCGTCGCCGGTTCATAGCCGAATGCGTCATGGGCGCGGCGGGTGTCGGCCATGGTGCGGACCATGTCGCCGGGCTGCATCGGCTTGTAGACCTTGTGCGCCGGGCGCGCTGCGGCCGCCTCGATGATCCCGATGAAGTGCTCCAGCTCGATCGGCGTGTGGTTGCCCAGGTTGAACACACGGTGCGGCACGTCCTCGCCGGACGGATGCGCCAGCGCGCCGAGGATACCGGCCACGATGTCGGAAACATGTGTGAAATCGCGCTGCATTTTTCCGTCGTTGAACACTTCGATCGGTCGTCCGGCCAACACCGCGCGCGAAAACAGCAGCGGTGCCATGTCCGGGCGCCCCCAGGGACCGTACACGGTGAAGAAACGCAGGCCGGTGGCATGCAGGCCGTACAACTGGGCGTAGGTATAGGCCATCAGTTCGTTGGCAGCCTTGGTCGCGGCATACAGCGAACGCGGCTTGTCGATGCGCTGGTCTTCGGAGAACGGCGGCGTGGCCGAATCGCCGTAGACCGAACTGCTGGAGGCATACACCAGGTGCGCCACACCGCGATGCCGGCACAGCTCGAGCATGTTGACGAAGCCGACCAGGTTGCTGTCCACGTAGGCGTGCGGATTTTCCAGCGAGTAGCGCACGCCGGCCTGCGCGGCCAGGTGGATCACCCGGGTCGGTTTGACCTCATCGAACAGCGCGGCCAGGCCTTCGCGGTCGGTGAGGTCGAGGACGCGGATATCGGCATCCGGGCACAGCGCGGCCACGCGATCGCGCTTGATCTGCGGGTCGTAGTAGTCGTTGTAGTTGTCCAGCCCGACCACCGTTTCACCGGCATCCAACAGGGCACGGACGGTGTTGGCGCCGATGAAGCCGGCAGCGCCGGTGACGAGAACGGTCATGACAAGGGTCCTGGAAATTGCAGTGGACAGGATATCGCCGATGCGTCGGGCTCAGAACAGCCCGAAGCGCTTCCTGGCCACGTTGACGCGGGCCGGGTCGATGAGATCCTTGATGCCCTTGGCGTCGAAGCGGTCCAGCAGTGCATCGCTGCCCTTCTTCAACTTCAGCGCCATCTCTTCCGGATACAACGGCACCAGGGTCATGAACACGATGGTCTTGCGTGCATCGATCACCAGGTGGCCGAAGTCTTCCGGCGCGCTCACCGGCGGCAGCACGATCACGCCGTCGAAGCCCACGCCCGGCGCATACGGTTCGGCCGGGTGGCCATTGGGCACGGTGTGGCCAAAGCCCAGCCAGGTATCGAACTTGTGCGGCAACCGCGCCAGGCCCTTGAGCAGGCGGATCGGCCAGTAATGGCGCTCGTCCTCGAAATCGGCGTGCTGGATCGGCCAGTCGGCTGGCAGGGTGACCATCAACTCCATGTGCTGCGGTGCCTCCACGCCCTCGGGCAGGGTCATCGGCAGGTCGCTCATGCCCGAGGTGACCAGGCGCAGGTACGGGAACGCGTCGGTGGGCGGGACCACATGCACGTCGATGTGCACCGCATCGGAAATGATCTCGTGGAAGACCCCCGAGATCGGCCCCAGGTGCTGCTCGATATGCGCGCTGATCTGCGCGATGCATTCCTCGCCGTGGGCCGGCGCGAAATCCTTCTCCTGCGTGTGCAGCAGGATCGGGCTGCCGCCCGGGCTCAGTTCGTCGTGTTCATTGCTCATCAGTGGCTCCGGGTGATGACCACCGTGGCCCAGGCGCTGGCTCACCACAAGGTGAGCGGGGCGTCCTTGGCCAGCGTGGCCTTGCGTTCCTTGCTGAAATCCCACCAGGGGCGCGGTGCCTCGCCCTGCATGAAGCGCAGGATCGACAGGAACACGTCGATCACGCAGGGATCGTGCACCACGCCGGTGCGCAGGCACAGTTGCGCGTACATGTCATAGGCATCGCGGCCGCGCAGGTGCGCGGGCACGCGGATGCCGATCAGACGCAGATCTTTCTCACAGGCCGGCCCGACATTCGGCAGGTCGGTCAGACGCAACAGATGATTGCGGTCGACCTTGGTGGGGTTCATTACGGTGGGGTGATCCTCTTGCGCAGGCGGGGGACTCAGCCCTTCTGTACGCGGAGTCGTTCGAGCACGCCGTCCAGCGTGTCCAGGTCGGTGTAATGGATGATCAGCTTGCCCTTGCCGCCGCGGCCGTGGTTGATGGCCACGCGCGCGCCCAGCGATTCGGACAGTTCGGTCTCCAGCGAGGCGATGTCGGCCTGCGGGGCACTGGCGGTCGGCTTTTTGCGCAGTGCGCCCGGCACCTTGCCGGCGGCGAACTGCTGCGCGCGGTGTTCCACTTCGCGCACCGACCAGCCCTGGTCGGCCGCTTCCTGGGCCAGCTTGCTGGCCAGTTCCGGCGCCAGCGTCAGCAGCGCGCGGGCATGGCCCATTTCCAGCCGGCGGGTTTCCAGCAGCAGGCGGATGGCGATCGGCAGCTCGAGCAGGCGCAGCAGGTTGGACACCGCCGCGCGCGAGCGGCCGACGGCCTGGGCGGCCTCGGCGTGGGTGAGCGCGAATTCGCTGATCAGGCGCTGCAGCGCCTCGGCTTCTTCGAGCGGGTTGAGGTCTTCGCGCTGGATGTTCTCGATCAGCGCCATCGCGATGACGGTGCGGTCTTCCAACTCGCGCACCACCACCGGCACGTCGTCCAGGCCGGCCAGCTGCGAGGCGCGCCAGCGACGTTCACCGGCCACGATCTCGAAGCTGTCCGGACCGAGCTGGCGGACCAGGATCGGCTGGATCACGCCCTGCGCCTTGATCGATTCGGCCAGCTCGGCGAGCTTGGTTTCATCCATGTCGCGGCGCGGCTGGTACTTGCCCGGCTGCAGCTGGCCGACCGGCAGCTTGCGCAGCACTTCACCGGGCAGCGGTTCGATCACCGCGGCAGCCTGCACCTGAGTCACCGCGCCCTTGGGCCCCAGCAGCGCATCGAGGCCGCGGCCGAGGCCGCGTTTCTTGCCGAGGGCGGGCTTGGTGCTCATCAGGCGGTCTCCAGGGCCTTGTCGGCCTTATTGCGTTGTTGGTGGCGGCGGATGATTTCCCCGGCCAGGCCGAGGTAGGCGACGCCACCGCGCGAGGCGCGGTCGTAACCGACGATGCTCTGCCCATGGCTGGGCGCTTCGGCCAGGCGGACGTTGCGCGGCACGATGGTGCGGAACACGCGGTCGCCGAAGTGATCGGTCAGTTCGGCCGACACCGCATTGGCCAGGTTGTTGCGCACATCGAACATGGTGCGCAGCACGCCCTCGATCTCCAGGCTGGGATTGAGGTTGGCGCGCAGCGCTTCGATGGTTTCCACCAGCGCGCTCAGGCCTTCCAGCGCGTAGTACTCGCACTGCATCGGCACGATCACCGAATCGGCGGCGGCCAACGCATTGAGGGTCAGCAGCGACAGCGCCGGCGGGCAGTCGATCAGGATGAAGTCGTATTCGTCGCGGACCGGGGCCAGGGCGCGCTTGAGGCGCTGCTCCCGTTCGCCCTGGTCCATCAGCTGGATCTCGGCGGCGGTCAGGTCGATGTTGCCCGGCAGCAGGTCGAAACCCTCCGGGGTGGTGACCCGGACTTCCACCGCGGTGGCTTCGCCAAGCAGCAGGTCGCAGGTGGAGGCGGCCACTTCACGCTTGTCCACGCCACTGCCCATGGTCGCGTTGCCCTGCGAATCGAGGTCGACAAGGAGCACGCGCTTGGGTGCAGCAGCCAGGGAGGCGGCCAGATTGACGGCGGTCGTGGTCTTGCCGACGCCACCTTTCTGGTTGGC
This sequence comes from Stenotrophomonas sp., assembly GCF_031995405.1. GTDB lineage: Bacteria > Pseudomonadota > Gammaproteobacteria > Xanthomonadales > Xanthomonadaceae > Stenotrophomonas. The sequence continues at coordinate 16,058 of NZ_DAMAGC010000022.1, forward strand.
GATGGCGATGATGCGGGCCATGCGGGTGAGCCTCATCGGCAGGGAGTGGGACTGGTCATTATGCGTATATGGGGCGTGTCATGCACTGTGAGATGCGCGCCGATGGGCGCCCGCAACATCGCATGGCGGCCCCGGATGCGCCCGGTGGACACCGCAACGGCAGCAACGGCGGGCGCTGAGGCCCCCATGGGAACGGGCGCCGGTCGCGAAGACAGGCGCACCCGGATGTGCTCAGGGACCGGCCACCACGACCAGATGGCGCTCACCGGTCAGGCCGGGGACGTGCAGCGGCAGCACCTGCTCGACCTGCCAGCCGGCCGGCAGCTGGGCGATTTCCTCGTGCGGGTAGACGCCCTTCATGGCCAGCAGGCGGCCGCCGGGGCGCAGCAGATGGCCGCCGACCTCGATGATGCCGGCCAGGGTGTCCATGGCGCGCGCGGTGAGGTGGTCATAGGCGCCCGGCTCGGCCAGCGCTTCGGCGCGCGATTCGGCCACGCGGGCGTTGCCCAGGCCGAGCTGGCGCACGGCTTCACGCATGAAGCGGGCTTTCTTGCCGTTGCTTTCGACCAGGGTGACCTGCAGCTGCGGGCGGGCGATGGCCAGCGGGATGCCGGGCAGGCCCGGGCCGGTACCGAGGTCGGCCAGGGTGCCGGCCTCCAGGTAGGGCTGCATGGCCAGCGAGTCGAGCAGGTGGCGGGTGACCATCTCCAGCGGGTCGCGGATGGCGGTGAGGTTGTAGGTGCGGTTCCAGCGGTCGAGCAGGGTGAGGTAGGTGAGCAGTGGCGGCGCCAGGGCGGCGTCCAGGTCCATCGCGGCCAGGCCACGCTCGAGCGCTTCGGCCACGCCGGCCGGGAGTTTGTGTTCGGTCATGCGGCGATTATCGCAGGTCGAAAGCGGGGCAAGGGCAAGCGCCGCACACCGATTCGCCAAAGAGGCCGGGTGTGGGTCGGGCGCAGGTGGCCGCGCCCTGCTCGCCTGCCCACAGGTAGAGCCGAGCCATGCTCGGCTGCACGCGCGCCTGCCCACAGGTAGAGCCGAGCCATGCTCGGCTGCCCGCTCGCCTGCCCGCGCGCAGCGCGGCAATGATCAACGCCCCGGCATGCCGCTTAACTCACACCGCGTGCCAGGCCAACGCGGCGCGGAAGTCGGCCGCCGCCTGCCATTCGTGCAGGTGCCAGCGGGCGGCGTCGCCGAGCTCGGGGTCGCACCAGGCCAGGTGCAGGGCGCCGTCGGGCGTGGGCGCCAGCTGCAGGCGGTGCAGGCCGAAGGAGATGCCCTGCCCCTGCGCCTTGAGGATGGCCTCCTTGGCGCACCACACGCGGAAGAACCACGGGTTGCGGGCGGGTTCGTCCAGGCCGAGCAGCCAGTCGATTTCGGCCGGGTGGAAGAAGCGTTCGATGATCTCGCGCATGCGCGGCCGCGGTCGCAGCGGTTCCAGGTCCACGCCCAGGCGGACGCCCTCGCCCAGCGCCACCAGCAGCAGGCCATGGCTGTGGCTCCAGCCGGTGCCCAGATGCGAGAACGTGTCGTGCAGCTCCGGGCGGCCACGCGGATCGCGCTGCAGCGGCAGGGTCTGCGGATCGGCGCCGAGCTGGTCGCCCAGCAGCACCCGGGCTTGCGGCTCGCCGCGCGTGCCGTTGACGTGCGGCAGGCACCAGACGGTCACGGGGCCGAACCGCCAGGGGCCGCCGGCAAGGGCCGGCGTGCTCATGCGTGCACCCGGTGAGGACGGCTGCACGGTGATTTCACGGGGCTTGCCGTCAACTGGCCCGGTCGCATCCGCACACTTGGAGTCAACGCTATGGGCATCATCATCTGGTTGATCGTTGGTGGCATCGTGGGCTGGCTTGCCAGCATCATCATGCGCCGCGACGCACAGCAGGGCATCATCCTCAACATCGTGGTCGGCATCGTCGGCGCACTGATCGCCGGTTTCCTGTTCGGCGGTGGCATCAACGAAGCGATCACGATCCGTACATTCCTGTTCTCGTTGATCGGCGCGGTGATCCTGCTCGCGATCGTGAATCTGTTTACGCGTCGAAGCGTCCGGTAACCGACGTACCTGCACCGCTTGATCGACAAGGCCCGGCACTGCCGGGCCTTGTTGTGTGTGCGCTGGCCAGCGGCCGGCACTACCCCAACTGCACCCACGCCGGGGCGTGGTCGCTGGGCCTGTCCCAAGTGCGCGGCTCACGGTCGATGCCCGAGGCAACGGCGCGCGCCCTGAGCGCATCGGAGACCAGGGTCAGGTCGATGCGCAGGCCCAGATTGCGGCGGAAACCGGCGGCGCGGTAATCCCACCAGCTGAAAATGCCTTCTTCCGCGCTGTGCAGGCGGAACGCATCGTGCAGGCCGAGCTGCAGCAGCTTGTTGAGTGCGCCGCGCTCGGCGGTGGAAGTGAGGATATGGTTTTCGTTCCACACCAGCGGGTCGTTCACGTCTCGGGCGTCCGGGGCGATGTTGAAATCGCCCATCACCACCAGCTCGGGGTACGTCTGCAGTTCGGCAGCCACCCAGGCATGCACGGCTTCCAGCCAGCGCAGCTTGTAGGCGTACTTGTCGGTGCCCACGTCCTGGCCGTTGACCACGTACAGGTTGATGATGCGCACGCCGTTGACGGTGCCGGCGATGGCGCGCTTCTGCTCGTCCTCGAAGCCGGGAATGCCGATCTGCACGTCCTGCGCCGGTTCGCGCGAGAGCAGCGCGACGCCGTTGTAGGTCTTCTGCCCGGCAAACACGCTGCGGTAGCCCAGCCCGGCCAGCACCGCGTCGGGGAACTTGTGGTCCTCCATCTTGGTTTCCTGGATGCCGACCACGTCCGGTGCGAACGCGCTAAGCCACTGTTCCAGGTGCGGCAGGCGCACGTTGAGCGAATTGACGTTCCAAGAGGCGATTTTCATGGGCGCCATTCTACCGGGTAGCCACCGACCGGTGGTCGGTGGGGTAGTGCCGGCCGCTGGCCGGCAGCCATGTGCGACCCGGGCATCGAGCGCATGCGCCCGCCTTTCTCCACACGTTACCCTGTGCCGCCCCGATCGCACGGAACCCCCATGGACGCAGATGCCTTCGTCGCCAAGTGGTACGCCGAGAAAGAACAGCTGTTGGCGGCCGCCTGGACCCCGGGGACGGAATTGGCCGCGCGGATCACCGCGATGGCACTGTCACCCACGCAGGCACAGCAGTTGCGGGAGGTGCTCGACGTGTTTGCCACCGATGCCATGTACACCCTGCTGCTCGGGTTGGATGGCAGCGCTGCGCTGGGCGGTGACCAGCGCCACTACACCCTGTTGGACGAAGATGGTTCGGTGGTCGCAGCGGAAGGCGACCTGGAGGCTGCTGCCCATGCGTGGTTCCACGAGGGCCGGCGCTCGCAGGCTGGATCCTGATCGCTCCTTTCACCCGGCCTGATTCGGGCGGGCCCGGAGGTGGCTGCACGGACGCGTGAGGCGAACGGGGCGGACCCTTGGCGCATTCTGTGCAGTGTTCGGGGTCACGAGCGGTGCCAGGAGCAGCCGAGCATGGCTCGGCTCTACCCTTGGGGTTGGCTGCCGTTAGCGCGCCAGTGCCTTCAACATCCCGGCGATCTTCGAATACGGCGGCTTGAGCAGGTCGCTGGCGGCCCAGCGCGACTGCCACAGGATCGGCAGCTGTTTGCTGAGTCCGTCGAAGCCGGCACGGCCGTGGTAGGCGCCCATGCCGCTCGGCCCCACCCCGCCGAACGGCAGGTCGTTGATGGCGAAATGCAGCAGGGTGTCGTTGACGGTGATGCCACCGGCGACCACCTGGCCGAGCACGCGCTCGACGGTGGCGCGCTGCTGGCTGAAGACATACAGCGCGAGCGGCCGGTCGCGGCCCTGCACCTCGGCCAGTGCCGCGTCCAGGTCCGGATAGGCGCAAACCGGCAGGATCGGGCCGAAGATTTCTTCCTGCATCAGGTCCAGGTCGGCGGGCGGATCGAGCACGATGGTCGGCACGATCAGGCGCTCGCGTGCGGCACGCTCGGGATCGACGGTGGCCAGTTCGATCACCGGCACGCCGCGTTCGCGGGCCTGGTCCAGATACCCGCGCAGCCGCTGGTACTGGCCTTCGTGGATGATGCGGGTGTAGTCCGACGCATCACTGAAATCGCCGTAACGCGCGCGCACCTGGGTCTGCAGTTGCTGCACCAGCTCGCGCTGGCGGGCACCATCGATGAGCACGTAATCCGGTGCGATGCAGGTCTGGCCGGCGTTGAACCACTTGCCGGTGGCCAGGCGCGCGGCGGCCTTGTCCAGCGGGTAGTCGCTGCAGACGATGGCCGGTGACTTGCCGCCCAGCTCGAGCGTCAGCGGGGTGAGGTGCTGGGCCGCGGCGGCCATGACCTTGCGCCCGATGGCGGTGGAACCGGTAAACACCAGGTGGTCCAGGCGGGAACCGGCCAACGCACTGGCCAGCGCGCCGTCGCCCTGCACCACCGCCACGCGATCGGCCGGGAATACCCCCGCCAGCAGTGCCTGCAGGAAGGCGCTGGTGCGCGGGGTGTGTTCGGACGGCTTGAGGATGACGTGGTTGCCCGCGGCGATTGCCGTGGCCAGCGGAATCAGCGCCAGGTTGACCGGGTAGTTCCAGGGCGAAATCACCCCGACCACGCCCAGCGGCACCGCGCGGGTCTGCGCCCGGGCCGGCCAGAAACGCACGCCTACCGCGACCCGGCGCGGACGTGCCCAGCGGCGCAGGTGCTTGAGCAGGTGGTCGATCTCGCCGAGCACCGTCATGCCGTCGGCGATCATGGATTCGTGGGGGGAGCGGTGGCCGAAGTCGGCGGAGATGGCCTGCGCCATCTGCGGCAGTTGCGCCTTCAATGCGGCACGCAGGCGCTGCAGGTCGTCGCGGCGCTGGTCCAGCGAAGGGCGGTTGGCCTGCCAGGCACTGCGCAGGGTCTGCAGGATCGCCGGCAGTGCGGTGGGATCGGTGTGGGCATCGCTCATGCGGCGACTATAGCGAGAGGCTGCGTGAGCGCGTGTCATTGGTAGTGCCGGCCGCTGGCCGGCAACCTCGCATGCGCCTCCGAAGCTCATGGAAAGCCGGCCAGCGGCCGGCGGTGGTCGCCTTTGGACGGGTGTGCCTGGCTGCCGGCCAGCGGCCGGCACTACCGGGAACGAAAAGGGCCGCGATCTGCATCGCGGCCCCTTTTTCATTTTGTGTGGCGCACCGTTATTTGGTGATGTCCACCCCACGCGTTTCGCGCAGGAACAAGCCACCGACCACGACCGTCATCAGGGCGATGATGATCGGGTACCACAGGCCGTAGTAGAGGTTGCCGGTGCCGGCCACCAGCGCGAAGGAGATCGCCGGCAGGAAGCCACCGAACCAGCCGTTGCCGATGTGGTACGGCAGCGACATCGAGGTGTAGCGGATGCGGGTCGGGAACAGCTCGACCAGGTAGGCGGCGATCGGGCCGTAGACCATGGTGACGTACAGCACCAGCAGCCACAGCATGAAGATCGTGCCGGGGATGTTGATGCGCGCGTTGTCGGCCTTGGCCGGATACCCGGCGGTGGTCAGCGCGGTCTTCAACTCGGCACCGAACGCATCGGCCTTGGACTTGCCGTCTTCCTTGGTCAGCCCGGCCGATTCGTACGAGGCGACGCTGGCGCTGCCCACGTTGACGATCGCCAGGGTACCGGCGGCAGCCGGCTTGACCTCATACGGCACGCCGGCCTTGGTCAGTGCCGCGGTGGCCACGTCGCAGGAGCTGGTGAACTTGCGCATGCCGACCGGATCGAACTGGAACGAGCAGGTGTTCGGATCGGCCACGACCAGGGCCGGCGAATTGGTGCGCGCTTCTTCGATGGCCGGGTTGGCGAAGTGGGTCAGGCCCTTGAAGATCGGGATGTAGGTGACGGCGGCCAGCAGGCAGCCGGCCAGGATGATCTTCTTGCGGCCGATGCGATCGGACAGCCAGCCGAAGAAGATGAAGAACGGCACGCCCAACGCGAGCGCGCCGGCGATCAGCAGGTAGGAGGTGGTGGCATCGACCTTGAGCATGCTGCTCAGGAAGAACAGCGCGTAGAACTGACCGCCGTACCAGACCACGGCCTGACCGGCGGCGGCACCCAGCAGCACCAGCAGCATCAGCTTGAGGTTGCCGTCCTTGAGGCTGTCACGGAACGGGGTCTTGGAGCCCTTGCCTTCGGCCTTCATCTGCTGGAACAGCGGCGATTCGCTCAGCTGCAGGCGGATCCACACCGACACGCCGAGCAGCACGATGGAGACCAGGAACGGAATGCGCCAGCCCCACGCTTCGAACGCCTCGTTGCCGAGGAAGTAGCGGCAGGCCAGGATGATCAGCAGCGACATGAACAGCCCGAGCGTGGCGGTGCACTGGATGAAACTGGTGTACAGGCCACGCTTGTCGGCCGGCGCATGCTCGGCGACATAGGTGGCCGCGCCGCCGTACTCACCGCCCATCGCCAGGCCCTGGGCCAGGCGCAGGATGATCAGGATGACCGGCGCGGCAAACCCGATCGACGCGTAGTTGGGCAGCACGCCGACCAGGAAGGTCGAGATGCCCATGATCAGGATGGTGACCAGGAAGGTGTACTTGCGGCCGATGCGGTCGCCGAGGCTGCCGAAGAACGCCGCGCCGAACGGACGCACGAAGAAGCCGGCGGCGAAGGCCAGCAGGGCGAAGATCATGCCCGTGGTTTCGTTGACGCCACTGAAGAACTGCTTGGCGATGATCGCCGCGAGCGAGCCGTACAGGAAGAAGTCGTACCACTCGAAGACGGTGCCCAGGCTGGACGCGAAGATGACCTTCTTGTGTCCCTGGGTAAGGGTGGCAGGTGCGGGTGTTGTTGACATGGGAAGCTTCCCCTCGGTAGTGCCGACCATCGGTCGGCAATCGCAGTGTTGGTCAGGTGGTTTCTAGTTCTGTAGTGCCGACCGTGGGTCGGCACGCATTCAAAAACTGTATTTGGTGGTGAACTGCAGGCGGTTGATGTCGCCCTTGCGGCCGTCCTCGATCTCGCGCACGCCGTACATGTACTCGGCGCCGATATCGACCTTGGGCATCGGCGTGTAGAAGATGTTGCCGCGGATGCTCTGCACGCTCTTGGTGACCAGCGGGCCGAGGCTGCCATCGTTGTCGTAGTCGCTGCGCGCGTAGATCAGGTTGGTGCGCAGCTTCGGGCTGAAGGCGTGGCGCCAGCCGACATAGCCGGCCAGCACGCCGGTCGGATTGAGTTCGTCGCGGGCGACGTCGTAGGCGGTATCGGCGGTCACGCCCAGGCCGACGTAGCGGGCGATGCCTTCGCCGCCACTGATCTGGTAATGCAGGGTGTCGGTGCTGCCCATCACCCACTTGCCGCCCAGGGTGAGGCCGCCGCCGATCTTGTCCGCATCGGCATTGGTGGCCTGGTTGTCCACCTTGAGCTGGCGCACGATCGCACCCACGCCGAAGGTGCCCCAGTCACCCTTCCAGCCGTAACGCAGGGTCAGATCCGGCAGGGCGCCGCGATCGGAGTTGCTGGCCGCGTTGGTCCACGCGCCGGTAAGCGGGTTGCGGGTGCCGGTGAGGACGGTGGTTTCCGGATTTTCCAGCGCGACGCTGAAGCCGCCCTGGGTGTAGCGGATCTGTGCCTGGCGCACGAACAGCACGCCATCGGTGGGACCGACGAAATCAACCGCTTCCGGTAGCGAGGCGGCATCCATGAAGTTGGACCAGGTCTGGCCGGCGAGCCAGTTGTTCCAGTACATGTAGGCATGCCGCAGGGTGACGCCGTAGGTGTTGGTGGCCGTCTGGTTGCCCAGCGAGTTGCCGAAGAAGTCCATCTCGAAGAACGCACCGGCCTTGTTGCCGGCGTCGCTGACGTTGTCGATGCCCAGGTTGAAGCGCGAGAACTTGGCGTGGGCGTTGTAGTCCACGTCCGAGCGCTTGCCGCTGCCGCCGGCACCGGCGACCGGGGTCTGCCCGGGCAGGTACAGCGCGCGTCCGGTGGCATCGTCGGCCAGCTGGCCGTCGCTGGTCTGGGTGTCGAGGAATTCGGCCTTGATGAAGCCACCGATCTTGACCGTGGTGCCCGGCGCCGCGCCCGGGGTGATGGTGGTGACCTGGATCGGCTGCTTGCCCGCGGGCACCTGCGCGGCCAGCGGCTGCTGGGCCTGCACGGTCTTCACCGCGGTGACCTCGGTCTGGGTCTGGCTGATCTGGCTCTGTTGCTGCTGGCTGGCCGACAGCAACAGCTGCACCTGGCGTTCCAGTTCGGCGACGCGGGTTTCCAGTGCCCTCTCTTTGGCGGTTTCAGCGAACGCCATGCCTGGCGCGATCAATGCAACGAACAGGGCGGCCGCCAACGGCCGGCGTGTCGTCTTCAGTAAACGGTGGCTCATGTTGCCCTCTCTCCCCGGTGGCAATTCGAACGCCGCGCTGGGCACGGTCCAGCCGACAGTGGGGCTGCGCTGCCCGCAGCGGCTATTGGCCATTAGTCGTACTCGCCCACCGGGCGAACACGACCCGGGCCCCACTGGCGAACGGCAGGTGCCAACGGCACCGGGGCAGGTACCGACCGTTGGTCGGGACGCTTTCTCCTGCAGACGAGGCCAAACCGCCGCACCGCCGCCCCAAAGGCGTCGCCAACCCGCCGACCGTCGGTCGTGGCCGCCCTGCCGCACGCGCAGCGTCGCGCCCTGCCCGGCGCCTCCCGGCTTCGACCAAGGTCTAAGCACCCTGGCAGCGCGAAGGGGGGTTGATACGGCAAACTGAGGGGGAAGCGTCGCCGCCAATGCTGCGGGCGCACAACCCAAGTCCGAGTGCAAGTGAGGGTGACATGGCTGATCTTTACCCCGTCAAGGCTGATTTTTCCGCCAAGGCGCGCATTGACAAGAACACCTACGAACAGCTGTACCGCGAGTCGCTGGAAAACCCCGATGCGTTCTGGGGCAAGGCCGCCGAGCGCCTGCAGTGGTTCAAGAAGCCGACCACGATCAAGAACGTCAGCTATAACCTCGACGATTTCCGCATCAAGTGGTTCGAAGACGGCGAACTCAACGCCAGCGTCAACTGCCTGGACCGCCAGCTCGACCAGCGTGGCGACAAGGTCGCCCTGCTGTTCGAACCGGACAGCCCCGATGCACCGGCGCAGGGGGTCACCTATCGCGAGCTGTATGAGCGCGTGTGCCGGCTCGGCAATGCGCTGCGCAGCCTGGGCGTCAAGAAGGGCGACCGGGTCACCATCTACCTGCCGATGATCGTCGATGCGGCCGTGGCCATGCTCGCCTGCGCGCGCATCGGTGCGGTGCACTCGGTGGTGTTCGGCGGCTTCGCGCCGAACTCGATCGCCGACCGGGTGATCGACTGCGCCAGCAAGCTGATCATCACCGCTGACGAAGGCCTGCGCGGCGGCCGCCGGATTCCACTCAAGGCCAACGTCGACGCAGCGCTGAAGCTGCCTGGCACCACCAGCGTGGAAACCGTGCTGGTGGTGCGCCACACCGGCGGCGCGGTGGACATGCAGGCCCCGCGCGACCGCTGGTTCCACGACGTGGTCGATCCGCAGCCGGTGCAATGCGAGCCAGAGCGGATGAACGCCGAAGACCCGCTGTTCATCCTCTACACCTCCGGTTCCACCGGCAAGCCCAAGGGCGTGCTGCATACCACCGGCGGCTACCTGCTGTACGCCTCCTACACCCACGAGGCGGTGTTCGACCTGCGCGAGGACGACATCTACTGGTGCACCGCCGACGTCGGCTGGGTGACCGGCCACAGCTACATCGTCTACGGGCCGCTGGCCAACGGTGCAACTTCGCTGATGTTCGAAGGCGTGCCGAACTTCCCGAACACCTCGCGGTTCTGGGAAGTGATCGACAAGCACAAGGTGAGCATCTTCTACACCGCCCCGACCGCGATCCGCGCGTTGATGCGCGAAGGCGATGCGCCGGTCAAGCGCACCTCGCGCGCTTCGCTGCGCCTGCTCGGCAGCGTCGGCGAGCCGATCAATCCCGAGGCCTGGCGCTGGTACTACGAGGTGGTCGGCGACAGCCGCTGCCCGATCGTGGATACCTGGTGGCAGACCGAAACCGGCGGCATCCTGATTTCCCCCCTGCCCGGCGCGGTCGACCTCAAGCCGGGCTCGGCCACCCTGCCGTTCTTCGGCGTGCAGCCGGCGCTGGTCAATGCCGAGGGTGAGATCCAGGATGGCCCCACCGAGGGCAACCTGATCATCCGCGACTCGTGGCCGGGCCAGATGCGCAGCGTCTACGGCGACCACCAGCGTTTCATCGACACCTACTTCCGCACCTACCCGGGCAGCTACTTCACCGGTGACGGCTGCCGCCGCGACGAGGACGGCTACTACTGGATCACCGGCCGCGTGGACGATGTGATCAACGTGTCCGGCCACCGCATCGGCACCGCCGAAGTCGAAAGCGCACTGGTGTCGCACCCGAAGGTGGCCGAGGCCGCCGTGGTCGGTTTCCCGCACGACATCAAGGGCCAGGGTATCTACGCCTATGTCACCCTGATCGCCGACGAGACCCCCAGCGAGGAACTGCACAAGGAACTGATCGCCTGGGTGCGCAAGGAGATTGGTCCGATCGCCGCGCCCGACCACCTGCAGTGGGCGCCGGGCCTGCCCAAGACGCGCTCGGGCAAGATCATGCGCCGCATCCTGCGCAAGATCGCCGAGAACGCGCCGGACCAGCTGGGCGACACCTCCACCCTGGCCGATCCGTCGGTCGTGGCCTCGCTGGTGGAAGAACGCAAGGTGAAGTAATTCCTCGACAACGGGCGCAGGATGGGACCGCGGCATCGCGCGTGCGCTGTCGCTCCCACGATCCGCAACTGGATCGTGGGCCCCGTCTCACCAGCATCCACACCCCGCCGCTTCGCGGCCGCCCCCTGACCCGGGGGGCTGCCATCTCGATACACATTTTCGTTGCGTCGCTGCACGCCTCCGCAACATGGCCCCCACCATGACAACCCTCCTGATTGCCGATGATCACCCGCTGTTCCGCGAAGCACTTCGCGGTGCCGTGCAACGCGTCATCCCCGGCGTGCAGCTGTTCGAGGCCGACAGCGTGGAAGCGCTGTACCAGCTGGCCGACCAGCACACCGACGCCGACCTGGTCCTGATGGACCTCAACATGCCCGGTGCGCAGGGCTTCAACGCGCTGGTGCACATGCGGGCGCTGCATCCGCAGCTGCCGGTGGTGGTGGTGTCCGCACGCGAAGAGCCTACGGTGATGCGCCGCGCGCTCGACCACGGCGCCTTCGGATTCATTCCCAAATCGGCCGATTCGGACACCATCGGCCATGCGCTGGGCACGATCCTGGACGGTGAGACCTGGGCCCCGCCGGAAGCGCACAACGTGCCGCAGACCGGGCGCGAGGAACGCGAGATCGGCCAGCGCCTGCGCGAACTCACCCCGCAGCAGTTCCGCGTGCTGCAGATGCTCGGCGCCGGCCGCCTCAACAAGCAGATCGCCTACGACCTCAATGTGTCCGAGGCAACGATCAAGGCGCATGTCACCGCGATCCTGCGCAAGCTCGGCGTCACCAACCGCACCCAGGCGGTGCTGATGGCCGGCAAACTGGCCATCGACGAAGAACAGATCGTGTTACCACCAGAAGAAGAGTAGATCCACGCCACGCGTGGAGACCGCAAACCGTAGATCCACGCCACGCGTGGATGGCGCACCGCCGAAGCGAAGCGCAGCCGAGCATGGCTCGGCTCTACCCGCCCCGGCGTATCGAAGCGCAGCCGAGCGTGGCTCGGCTCTACCCGCCCCGGCGTATCGAAGCGCAGCCGAGCATGGCTCGGCTCTACCCGCCCCGGCTTATAGCCGGGGCTATAAATTGCAGCGTTACCTGCGCAATTACCGGTAAACGCTCCAATCCGCAGACCCGGTGCTAAGCTTCGCGTCCCCTTGGGGAGTAGCCGGTTTCCTGCGATGAGGAAACGCCCGTATCAACATACTCGGCCAGTGCGCCGTGGTGCGGGCAACCACAATGGTTGGCGAGACCAGCGGTCCGCGTGCGCAACGTCAGGTTGGGCGCGAGCGCGGTCCGTTGCCTGAAATCGCCCAGCCTGATGTGACCCTAATGTCCCCCCTTTCGATCCTGCTGATCGGCTTTGCCATGTCCACCGATGCCTTCGCTGCGGCGATCGGCAAAGGCGCGGCCATGCGCAAGCCCCGCTTCCCCGATGCGCTGCGCGCCGGCCTCATCTTCGGCGTCATCGAAGCCATCACCCCGGTGATCGGCTGGCTGCTCGGCCGCGCCGCCCTGCAGTACGTGGAAGCCTTCGACCACTGGATCGCCTTCGGCCTGCTGGGCGCGCTCGGCGTGCACATGATCATCAACGGCATCCGTCCCGACCCGGGCGGCGACGATGAGGACACCAGCAAGCACCATGGCTTCTGGCGGCTGGCGGTCACCGGCTTTGCCACCAGCATCGATGCGATGGCCGTCGGCATCGGCCTGGCCTTCATCGACGTCAACATCGGCGTCATGGCGCTGGTCATCGGCCTGTGCACCCTGACCATGGTCACCGCCGGCGTCATGCTCGGCCGCGTGCTCGGCAACATGGTCGGCAAGCGCGCGGAAATCGTCGGTGGCGTGATCCTGATCATCATCGGCGCCACCATCCTGTACGAACACCTCAGCGGCGCCATGGCCTGATGTCCGATGCCACGCACCGCGCGGCTACATATCGCTGCGCGGTGCGTGGAACGCGGCCAGGAATGCGCGCAGCGACGCCGGCTTGATCGGCTTGGTCAACAACCGGTAGCCGCGCTCACGCGCCATCCGCTTCAGCTCGTCGCGCCCATCGGCGGTCAACAGCGCACCGGGAACCGCACGCCCGGCCTTGTCGCGCAGCGCCACCAGCGTATCCAGTCCATCCAGGCGATCGTGCAGGTGGTAATCCACCAGCATCACGTCCGGCTGCAGATCCACCTTCTCCAGCGCCTGGTCCACCGTGCTGGCCGTGACCACCTCCACGCCCCAACGCCCCAGCAGCGCGCGCATGCCGTCCAGGATCTCCTGGTCATTGTCCACGCACAGCACGCGCATGCCCGCCAGAGAATCGGTGCGGGTCGGTGGCGGCGTGGGTGCGCTGGCGGCGGCAGGCGGCAACACCAGCGCCTCCACCCGCGGCAGCATGATCGAGAACATGCTGCCGCTGCCCACCCGGCTGCGCGCATTGAGGCGGTGGTCGAGCAGGCGTGAGATGCGCTGGCAGATCGACAGGCCCAGCCCCAGCCCCTGCTCGCCCCAGTCGAACGGTTGCTGGTAGCGATGGAACTCGTCGAAGATCTGCTGCATGTGGTGTTCGGGGATGCCCGGCCCGGTATCCCAAACCTGCAGTTCCACTTCATCGCCACGATGGCGCACCGCCAGCACGATGCGACCCTGCCGGGTATAGCGCAACGCATTGGCCAGGAAATTCTGCAGCACCCGGCGCAGCAGCCGGCGGTCGCTGCGGATCCACGCCGGCCGCGCGAACAGGTCCATGCGCAGCCCGCGTCCGGCAGCGACCGGCGAGTACTGCGCGGCCAGTTCGCGCATCAGCAGGCTGACGTCGAAATCGCCGATCACCGGGTGCAGCCCACCGGCATCCAGCCGCGATACATCGAGCAGCCCATCCAGCAGCTCTTCGGCCGCACGCAGCGAGGCATCCACGCGCTCGGCCAGATGCCGCTGCTCTTCGTTGTGATGGTGGCTCTCGCGCAACGCCGAAGCGAACAGCCGTGCCGCGTTCAGCGGCTGCAGCACGTCATGGCTGATCGCCGCCAGGAAGCGGGTCTTGGACTGCTGCGCCACCTCGGCCTCGTGCGAGCGCTCGGCCACGCGCTGCTCCAAGGTTTCGTTGGCTTCCAGCAGCGCGCGTTCGGCATGCTTGTAGTCGGTGATGTCGTTGTAGCTGGTCACGTAGCCGCCGCCGGGCAAGGCCTGGCCGCGCATCTCGATCACCTTGCCGTCGCTGCGGGTGCGCTCGAAGATGTGCGGTGAGCCGGCGCGCATGTAGCCGATGCGGCGGTTGATCTGCACCTCGATATCGCCCTCGCCCAGCTCGCCGCGCTCGGCGTTGTAGCGGATCAGGTCCGCCACCGGCCGGCCGACATAAAGCATGCCGTCGGGGTAACCGAACATCTGCTGGTAGCGCCGGTTCCAGGCGGTCAGGCGCATGTCCGGATCGACCACGCTGACCCCGGCGCTGATGTTCTCCAGCGTGGTGGACAGGATTTCGCGGTTGAAGCGCAGCTCCTGCCCGGCCTCGTCAAGCACCGCCACCACTTCGCCCAGGTCCATGCCCGAGCCGCGCAGCAGGCTGGTCAGCAGCAGGCGCGCCGACGCTGCGCCGATGGAGGCGGCCAGCAGGCGTTCGGTGAACTGCACCCAGGCACGATCGGCCGGCGCGGAGGCCTGCAGCTCCCGGCCCATCGACTGGGCCTGCTCCAGGAACGAACGCCGCGCATGGCGGTCGCCGACCACGCGCGAGGCCAGCGCCAGCAGGTCGCCGACATGCACGTTGCCCGGCCATGCACCGGCCACCGATGGCCGCTGCGCATACGGGTCCAGGAACGGTGCCGCGCGCAGCCGCTCGTCCACGCCGGGGCGCCAGCGCACCGACACCAGCACCATCGCCGCCACGTTGACCAGCAACGACCAGAAGGTGCCGTGGGTCAGTGGATCCCAGCCGCTCATGCCGAACAGATGCTGCGGCTGCAGCCAGCCAATCCCGAACGGACCGCGCACCAGCCATGCCGCCTCCATCCAGCCGGCATGGGTGAGCGCGGGCAGCAGCAGCGTGTACACCCACGTAGCAAAGCCCAGCAACATGCCCACTTCCACGCCGCGACGGCTGGCCCCGCGCCAGTACAGGCCCCCGATCAGGCCCGGCGCGAACTGCGCCACCGCCGCGAACGCCATCAGCCCGTACGAGGCCAGCGTGCTGTCGTTGCTGCTGCCGCGGTAGTAGCTGTAGGCCACCAATGCCAGCAGCAGGATCGCGGTGCGGCGGATCCACAGCACGCGCGAGGCGACGTCGGCCGCTTCCTGGTGATCGCCACTGCGGCGCAGCAGCACCGGCATCACCAGGTCGTTGCTGACCATGGTGGCCAGCGCGATGGAAGCCACGATGACCATGCCGGTGGCGGCCGAGAAGCCGCCCACATAGGCCACCAGCGCCAGGAACTTGTGTCCTTCGGCCAGCGGCAGGGCCAGCACCATGCTGTCGTCGGCGACGCTGCCGCCGGTGCCGAACAGGGTCACCCCGGCCGTGGCGATGGGGATCACCATCGCCGAAATCACGATCAAATAGGCGCCAAACATCCAGCGCGCGCGGCGGATGTCGCGCACGTCGCCGCACTCGACCACCGCCACGTGGAACTGGCGCGGCAGGCAGATGATCGCCAGGAAACTGAGCAGGGTCTGCGAGATGAAGCCGACCGGCGGCAGGCCGGCGAACAGCGTATGCGCCGACTGCAGCACCGCATCGGTGCGGTCGTTGAGCCACAGATAGGCGAACAGGCCCAGCGCGACCATCGCGATCAACTTGATCAGCGACTCCAGCGCGATGGCCAGCATCATGCCGTGGTGGTGTTCGGTGGCATCCACCTGGCGGGTGCCGAACAGGGTGGCGAACAGCGCCATCAGCAGCGCCACGTACAGCGCCGGATCGGTGAAGAAACCGGTCGGCCCGACGTTGCCGGTCAGCACCTGCAGGCTCATCGCCACCGCTTTGTACTGCAGCGCCAGGTACGGCACGATGCCGATCAGCGCGATCACCGCCACCAGCGCGGCCAGCCGCCGCGACCGCCCGAAGCGGGAGGAGATGAAGTCGGCGATGGACACCACGTTCTGGCTGCGGGCGATCAGCGCCAGCCGCTCGATGATGCGCCAGCCGAACAGCCACAGCAGCAGCGGCCCCAGGTAGATCGGCAGATAGCCGATGCCGTTGCGCACCGCCGTGCCGACCGCCCCGTAGAACGTCCACGACGAGCAGTACACCGCCAGCGCCAGGCTGTAGACCACCGGTCGCAACCACGGCCGGTCCGGATACATCGGGCGACGGTCGCCCCACCACGCCACGCCGAACAACAGCGCGGCATAGGCCACCGATACCAACAGCAGGATCCAGCTGGAGACCACGGGGGGATTCCGTCAGGGCATGGGCCAGTGTAGCCGGTGGCGCGGGTGCCACCGGCTGCACTGGTGGATCACGGCCGTGGGCCGTGATCGCGGGTCATTCCGCCGGGACGCCCATTTCCTTCAGCAGTTCGGGCGCCGGGTAGACCTTGGCCAGCAGCCAGCGCAGGTAGCGCATGTCCACGTGCACGGCGCGCTTGAAGCGCGGGTCGAACCACCAGCTGGCGCTGACCGATTCCCAGTTGCTGTCGAAGTTCAGTCCGATCAGCTCGCCCTTGGCATTGAGCACCGGCGAACCGGAGTTGCCGCCGGTGGTATCCAGGTTGGTCAGGAAGTTGACCGTCTGGGTCTTCAGCACCGGGTCGGCGGTGGAGCCGAAATCGCCCTTGGCGATCGCCGCCAGCAGCGGCTTGGGCGCATCGAACGGGTAGGCGTTGGTGTTTTTCTCGACGATCCCGGCCACGGTGGTGACCGGGTCGAAATGCACCGCATCGCGCGGCGACAGCGCCTCGACCTTGCCGTAGCTGATGCGCAGGGTGCGGTTGGCATCGGGGTAGACGGCGCGGCCCTGCCTGGCCCGCCACGCAAACAGCGCCTGCATGTAGGCCGGGCGCAGGCGCAGCTGCTCGCCGGCGCGGGTCTTGCTCTCATCGTCCAGGCGCAGCTGCGCGGCCACCAGCGGCCCGGCCAGGTCGATCAGCGGATCGCGGGCCAGCGGCCTGCCTTCCCTGGCGGCGGCCAGGCGCGACAGACGCTCGGCCTCGTCGCCCAGGCGGGTGCCGGCATACAGGCTGTCCAGCGCCTTTGCCAGCGCGGCCGGGGTGCGCCCGAAAGCGGCATCGTATTCGGGCACGCGCTGCGCGTCGGGCAGCTGCTGGTAGCGGGTCAGCAGCGTGGTCAGCAACGCCTTCTCCACCTCCGGCGCATAGCGGCGCTGGACCTGCTTCAACGTGCCTTCGATCAGCGCCAGGTCGCGCTGCTGGTACCCGCTCTCACGCTCGGCATCGGGCTTGGCCGATTCGATCCGCAGCCGCTCCAGGGTCAGCGCCGAGCGCAACAGCTGGCTCTGCACCGACAGCAGGTCCAGCAGCAGGTCGCGTTCGCCCACTGAAGCGCCCTGCGACAACGACCCCAGCAGGGCCTGGATGTCGCCCTGGTAGCGGGCGTCGGTAGCCTTGAGCATCGCCGCTTCATCGGTGGCGCGCTGGGCCTTGGCATCGCTGCGCAGCAGGCCTTCCAGTTCACCGGCGGCGCGCTTGCGGTTGTTCTTCAACGACTGCAGCTGCGAGGCATAGCGCGTGCGCGCCTGTGCGTCCTTGGCGCTGGCCGCCTCGATGGTGTCGATCATCTGCTGGAACACCGCCACGCGCCGCGGCAGCACCGCATCGATCTGGCCAGCGAATTCGGCGGCGGTGCGATGGCGATAGGTGATGCCGGGGTAGCCGGCCAGCATCGCGTAATCGCCCGTCTTCGGCCCGTCGATGGCCATCTTCAGGTGCGCCGGCGGCTGGTACGGCACGTTGTCCGGGCTGTACGGCGCCGGCTTGCCGTCCTTGCCGACGTACGCGCGCAGCAGGGTGAAGTCGCCGGTGTGGCGCGGCCACATGAAGTTGTCGATCTCATCGCCGTAGTTGCCGATCGCGCGCGGCGGCGCATACACCAGCCGCACGTCGCTCAGTTCCAGCTGGCGGATGCGGTAGAAATCGGTGCCGTAGTACATGTCGGCCACGCTGCAGCGTACGTTGCCCTCCTTCTCGCACTCGGCCACCAGCTGCTTGCTGGCGCGGTCGACTGCATCGAAATAGGCCCGGCCGGTCTTGCCGCGCGCATCGGCCAGCACCTGGTCGGTGACCTTGTCAAAGCCGGTGGTGACCAGCACGCGGAAGTCCGGGTTGGCCGCGCGCTCATCGCTGCGGCCCTGGGCGATGAAACCGTCGTTGATCAGGTCGTGCTCGGGCGAGCTGTTGTACTGGATCACCCCCATCGCGACGTGGTGGTTGGTCAGCAGCAGGCCGTCGCCGGACACGAACGAACCGGTACCGCCACCGGCACGCACCACCGCGCTGAGCGGTGGCGCGGTGACGTTGGCCAGGTCGGCCGGATCGCCCTTGAAACCGGCCGCCTTGAGCGGCTTGGCCAGTTCCGGCAGCTGGGTCGGCATCCACATGCCTTCATCGGCGTGGGCGCCGGCGGCGAGGGTCAGGCCGAGGGCCAGGGCGGTGGGCAGGGCTTTACGTGGCGACATGGGCACATCCGGTACGTCAGAACAGTCGGGAACCTTAGCCTCGGGGGCGCCGTGGGGCAACGCCCGATGGTCAGGGGTGCGCGACGCTCCTACAATCGCGTTTTTCTGCACAACGGACGTCCGCAGATGATCGTCGGTATTGACCTGGGCACCACCCATTCCCTCATCGGTGTCCATTCCACGGAAGGCCCCCGGCTGTTCCCCAACGCACATGGCGAACTGCTGACGCCCTCGGTGGTCAGCCTGGCCGACGATGCGGTGCTGGTCGGGCAGCCGGCCCGCGACCGCCTGGTA
The DNA here is from genome assembly GCF_031995405.1 of Stenotrophomonas sp. Classification (GTDB taxonomy): domain Bacteria; phylum Pseudomonadota; class Gammaproteobacteria; order Xanthomonadales; family Xanthomonadaceae; genus Stenotrophomonas. The sequence continues at coordinate 34,726 of NZ_DAMAGC010000022.1, forward strand.
AGCCACCCGCAGCACAGCGTGGCCAACTTCAAGCGCTGGATGGGCAGCGACCGCGAGGTCCGCCTGGGCGGCCGCACGTTCCGTCCCGAAGAGCTGTCGGCGCTGGTACTGCGCTCGCTGCTGGCCGATGCCGAGGCCGCGCTCGGGCACCAGGTGGAAGAGGCGGTGATCAGCGTGCCGGCCTACTTCTCCGATGCCCAGCGCAAGGCGACCCGCGCCGCCGGCGAGCTGGCCGGGATCCGCGTGGAACGACTGATCAACGAGCCCACCGCCGCGGCGCTGGCCTACGGTCTGCAGCAGCGCGACGAGGAGGGCCGGGTGCTGGTGCTCGACCTGGGCGGCGGCACCTTCGACGTGTCGATCCTGGAGCTGTTCGACGGGGTGATCGAGGTCCACGCCAGTGCCGGCGACAACTTCCTCGGCGGCGAGGATTTCCTGCACGTGCTGGCCCAGGCCTTCCATGCCGAGAACGGCCTGGACCCGGCCACCCTGTCCAGCGCCGAACAGGCGCAGCTGCTGCGCCGGCTGGAGCTGTTCAAGCGCGAGCTGAGCCAGCAGGGCGACGGTCGCCTGGAGATCGCCCTGGGCAGCCGGGAGCTGTCCTGGCAGCTCGACGAAGCCCGCTATGCCCAGCTGTGCGAGCCGCTGCTGCAGCGCATGCGTGCGCCGATCGAGCGCGCCATCCGCGACGCCCGGCTCAAGCCCGAGGCGCTGGATGACATCGTGCTGGTCGGTGGCGCGGTGCGCATGCCGATGATCAGCCGCCTGGTCACGCGCATGTTCGGCCGCCTGCCGTTGCGCCACATCCACCCCGACCAGGCCATCGCGCTGGGCGCCACGGTGGCCGCCGGCCTCAAGGGCCGCGATCAGAGCCTGCAGGAGATCGTGCTCACCGATGTGTGCCCGTACACACTGGGTACCCAGGTCTCGCGACGCGGGCCCGATGGCAGCGAACGCAGCGGCTACTTCCACCCGATCATCCAGCGCAACAGCGTGGTGCCGGTCAGCCGCGAGGACCGCTTCTTCCCGATCCGCGACGACCAGCGCGAAGTGGTGATCGACATCTACCAGGGCGAGAGCCCCACGGTGGACAAGAACATCAAGCTGGGTGAGTTGCGGGTGCCGTTGCCGCGGCTGGGCACCGCCGCCGAAAAAGCCGTCACCACGCGTTTCACCTACGACGTCAACGGCCTGCTGCAGGTGGAAGTCACCCAGGACGCGACCGGCACCCGCCATGAGCTGATCCTGGAGCAGAATCCGGGGCTGCTCTCCGCGCAGGACATCCGTGACCGCCTGCTGGCCCTGCAGGACCTGAAGATCCATCCGCGCGACCAGCAGCAGAACCTGGCCACCGTGGCGCGCGCCGAGCGCCTGTACGAGGAATACCTCGACCAGCGTGACCTGCTGCAGTCGTGGCTGGAACAGTTCCGGCATGCGCTGGACAGCCAGGACATCAAGCGCATCGACCAGCACCGCGGTGAGCTGTCTGCGGCCATGGACGCACTGGAGCGCGACGCATGAGCTGGGGCCACGCCGCCCTCGACCTGGCGGAGGACGCCGACGAGCGCGCGGTCAAGCGCGCTTACGCCGCGCGCCTGCGCACCACCCGGCCCGACGATGACCCGGCCGCGTTCCAGCAGCTGCACCAGGCCTACCAGGCCGCGCTGGACTGGGCGCGCCATCGCGCGCACTGGCAGGACGAGGACGAGGACGAGGACAACCGCGGGCACGACCTGTGCGCCGCGCAGGCCACCGGCATCGCAGAAGCGCTGCAGCTGGACCAGGCGCTGGCGCGCTCGTTCGCCCACGACGCCACCGCGGCGCCGGCCGAGGTGGTCTGGACGGCCGTGGTCGATGACGCGGACGCACACGACCCGGTGCGCATCCTGGACCGGGGTGACACCACCTTCCCACCCGCTGCCCCCGCCGCACCCGCGCGTGCGACCGAGCCGCTGCCGCAACCGGCAGCGGCGCAGCTCGATCCGGGCACCTTCGCGCAGCGGGTCATCGCCGAAGCCCAGCAGTCCGAACCGGCCGCGTTCGAACGCTGGCTGCAGCTGCGCCCGGAACTGTGGTCGCTGCGCGACAAGCCGCTGATCGGCGACCACGTGCTGCACCACCTGCTGACCCACGATGCGCCGATCTGCGCCGACAACTTCGACGTGCTCGCCCAGTGCTTCGGCTGGGACGACGTGCGCAGCGGCCTGGACCCTTACGAAGCGAATGCGTGCCGGCTGCGACTGCATCGGCTGTGGGTGCTGCAGCCGCGCAACCAGCACGGGCTGGCGCGCTACCTGCACCGCCCGCAGGCACCGGTCAATGCGGACGAGGCGCGCACCCGCCTGCAGCGCCTGACCCGCCCGTGGCAACCCTGGCGCGCGCTCTGGGACGCATGGCCGGCACATCGCGTGGCCGCCATGCGCGACACCCTCGACCTGCTCGGCGTGCACGATGCCGACGATGCGGTCCCGCCGCTGCGGCCGGCACAGGTCGCGTTCTGGCGCGCACTCGCCGATGGCCAGCGGCTGAGCTGGCCACGCATGCAGCTGGCGCTGCTGCGCAGTGCGTTGTGCGCGCTGGTGGTGCTTGCGGTGATGACGCTGCTCGGCGTGCTGGGGCGCGCTCCCGCTGTCGCGATGCAGGGTGTGTACGCGGCGCTGCTGGTGATGGGGGTGGGCGCCTTGCTGTTGCCGCTGCGCAGCCTTGGCCAATGGCAACTCGCCGAGGAACACCCGCCGGTACGCTGGCCGCTGCTGCGGCTGTGGCTGATCCCGCTCCTGGCGATCGGCGCGCTGCTGGTCATCCACCTCGCCGATGCGCGCATCGCCGGCAGCGCGCTGGCCTGGGCCACGCTCGGCCTGTCGATCCGGCGCTGGTGGCATCGTGCCGGCTACGTCTTCCAGTTCAACGGCTGGCTGCTGCTCGGGATCTGGCCGTTCCTGAAACTGGGTGGGCTGGCGCTGATGTTCGGCGAGATCGCCGTGGTCGGGGCGCTGCTGGCCTGGACGGTGGATGCGATGACCAAGGTCGTGCATCGGTGAGGCGCCACGCAGCTCGCCCCGGGCCGGCGCGTCCGGGCGACGCGCGCGCGCCGCGCCTTGAACAGCGCGCATGAGCTGGGGCCTGACCTGGCTGGGCCTGGATGACGGCACACCGGTCGACGTGCGCGCGGTCAAGCGCGCATACGCGCAACGGCTACGGGTTACGCGGCCAGACGACGATCCGGAGGCGTTCCAGCACCTGCACGCGGCCTATCAGGATGCGCTGGCCTGGGTGCAGGTGCAGGACGATGGCCCTCCTCCTCCCGGCAGGGGCGCCCGTGCCCGTGCCGACGCGCCTGCAGCGGCCCCGGCCCGGCCATCGACACCGGCACTGGATGTCGACGCGGTAGGCAGCCGCATCGCCGCCTTCGCCAGGGAGCACGACGCCGCCACGCTCGAGGCCTGGCTGCAGCAGCAACCGGAGCTGTGGTCGCTCGGCGACAAGCCGGCCATCGGTGAGGCCGTGTTGCAGGCTCTGCAGGCCGGCGACCCACCACTGTCGCCGGAGGTGGTCACCTGCCTCACCCATTGCTTCGCCTGGGACGACCTGCGCGGCGACATCGATCGCTGGGACCTGGAGGCCGCCGTGCGCCGTTGGCAGCAGGCCTGGCTGCTGTCGCCGCAGGGCGCCGCCAGCCTGGCCCAGCGCTACATGGACGTCACCGACAGCCTGCTGCTGCCCGACAGCAGCGTGCTGCGCAGCCTGCGCCAGGACCGCCCGCTGTGGCGCAACCTGCTGACCACGCTGGTGCCCCCGCGCGTCAACGAAGCCATCGGCGTGCTGCGCGCCCTGGACTTCTGGACCACCCGGGAGACACCGCCGGGCCTCGCCCCCGCCCAGGTCGCGTTCTGGGCGCGCTTCGGCAACGAAGGCGATCGCATCCACCTGGTCAGCGGTGCGCTGCGCGCCGGCACGCTTGCCGCCTTCTGCGGGCTGGTCTGTCTGTGGGGCGTGCTGGGCAGCTGGCCGTTGCCGCCGACCGACGATGGCCAGTTCAGCGGCACCCAGCGCGCCATCCTCATCATGCTGATCGGAACGCTGTTCGTGCCGACGCTGTGGTTGTCCGGCGTGGCCGTGCGCGCCTTGGTGCGCTGGCAGCGCGCGCCGGAACAGATGCCCACCGCCCTGCCCGGATTGCGCATCCTGACCATTCCGCTGCTGGTCGCCAGCGCCATGGGCAGCCTGTGGCTGGCCCTGCGCCTGACCCCCGGCATCCCGGTGACCGCGCTGGCGGGCCTGCTGGTGGCCAACGCGATCATCCTGCACGTCGCGTGGCAGCGGCTGCTGGCCCGCTGCGGTCCCTTCACTCCCAACGCCGATGACTTCCGGGGACTCTGGCGGGTGCTGGCACTGCTGACCATCGTGCCCGCCTGGGGGATGGCGCTGGTGTGGTGGGCGCAGGACCTGCACCAGCACCGCGTCCGGCTGCGCTGGTCCAATCGCACGGCTCATGACCCGCGGTCGTGAGCCGCCGATGACGCGCCGACGCAGGTGCGCCGTCGCCCCTTACTTCTCCCGCCGCCAGTTCAACGACCCACGGTTTTCCACCGTGCTCGATTCCACTTCCAGATCGAAGCCGCGACGCAGCAGGTACTTCAGCGTCAGCACCGAACCGCTGCCCACCAGCGACACGCCGTAGCCGACGTACAGCTTGGGCGAGATGTATTTGCCCACGCCGATCACCGAGCCGCCCAGCGCGCGCGACTGGCTCACCCCCGCATCGTCCAGGCCCAGCTTGGCGCCCAGCTGTGCGGCGAGCAGGCCGCTGCCGGCCGACAGCGCCGCCGAGGCCGCGTTGACCTGCTGGGCCTGGTCGCTGCTGGCACCGGTCAGGCTGCGTCCCAGCACCAGGAAGGCCAGCGCTTCGGACTGCGACATCGTCGGGTCCGACCACACATCCACGCGCGGCGACTGCGCGCGGCCGGTGACGTCGATACCGGCGGTGACGTCACCGATCTTGCGCTCGGCGCGGATGTTGATGCGCGGGTCGGAGACCGCGTTGTAGTTCCAGTTGAGGTTGCCGCGGGTGATGGTCAGGTCCTGCCCGTAGGCCTTGTAGCGGCCACTGACTTCCAGTCCACCATTGGCGGTCATCTCGCGGCCCGGCCGCGCCCACACCTGCATCTTGCCGCCGAGCGCGCCCTTCAGGCCGAACCCGCTCATCTTGACCTTGTCGCCCAGGCTCACGGTCAGGTCCATGTCCAGCGGCGAAGTCGGGGTTTCTTCCGGATCGACCGGGTCAAGCACCACCACGTCCTCGGACACCGAGGTGCCGCGATCCAGGCGCTCCAGGTCGAGGTCGGCCTCGGGCACGTGTACGGTGCCACGCAGCTGCATGGTCTTGCCGGCCAGGCCGAAGTCCAGGTTCGGATTGGCGATCACGCGCAGTTCGCTGGTGTTGGCCAGCAGCACGTTTTCGCCATGGATGTGCAGCTTGAGCGGCTGCGCATCGCCAAACCACGACAGCCCGCCATCCACATACAGCGTGCCCTTGCCCGAATTGGCCTGCGCGCTGATCTTGGCCGAGCCATCCGGCTGTGCGGTGAAGCTGCCCTTGCCTTCATCGAAGGTCAGGCCCAGCGCCGGGAACTCGCCCTTGAACTTGCTCAGCGTGGCCTCGCCGCCCAGCGACGGCGTGCCCCGCGTGCCGCGCAGGCTCACGTGCCCTTCGATCAGGCCGGTGGGGCGCACGATGTCCGGGGAGAACAGTTCCAGCCAGTACAGCCGCGCGATGTTCATGTACAGCTCGCCATTGAGCGGCGCGCTGGCATCCCAACCGGTCTGCACCTTGGCATCGACGAAGCCATCGCCCTGGAAACCGACGCCGAGCTTGCCGTTGATCTGCGCCTGGGTCATTTCCACGTCCACCGAGAAGTGGTCGTAGCGCACCAGTTCACCACGTGCGTTGTCGCCCAGGCGGATGCCGCCTTCGGCCGAAGCGATCTTGGCGCTGCCTTCCCACGCATTGCCGCGCGGACGGATGCGGCCGTCCAGGGTGAGCTCGCCCCGCAGGTACATGCGGCGCCCGGATTGCGGCGGCAGCCACGGCTGCACCAGTGCCAGCGGCAGCGCATCGCCGCGCACCAGCAGGCCGTCGCGCGGCCAGTTCGCACTGGCGCACAGCGCACCGCCGGTGGCTGCGCCCAGGCACGCGTCGCTCAAGGTGAAGTTGCTGCCCTGCACGCTGAAGGTGGCCGGCGCGCGCAGGCTCCATGCATCGCCCTTGACCGGTGCGATGCGCAACGCGCCCAGCTCGCCACGCCAGGCCTGGCCCTGCTGGCGCACGCTGCCGCTGAGCGCGACCGCGCCCAGTTCGTTCCGGGTCTGCGCATCCAGGCGCAGGTTGGACAGGCTGCCGCGCGCGTCCACGTTGAGCGTGTCCAGCAGCATCCCGACCTGCACCTTGCTGCCCTGCACCGCCAGCGTGCCGTTGTCGCCCTGCCATGGCAGGCGGCCCTTGATGCTGATCGCCTCGGCGCTCCAGTCATCCCAGCGCAGCCCGCTGCCGACCAGGTCGGCGGTGATGTCCGGCGCAGTGCGCGGACCCTTCACCAGCACGTGGCCGCGCAGGCTGCCGCTGCTGCCCGGCAGCAGGTCGTCCAGCTGTACCGGCTGCAGCTGTGCATCGATATCCAGGCGGTCGCCGACCGAACCCTTCGCGGTCAGTCGGCTGTTGCCCAGCGCCAGGCTGAGGTTGCCCTCGCCCTGTTCGCCGCGCAGCGCGAACTTGCCCTGCGCATCCAGCGTGCGCTTGCGCAGCGTGCCCTTGATCCCGGGCACGTCGACGGTGGCCTCGTAACTGCCGGCGGTGCCGGCCGGGCTGCCTGTCGGCGGCGGCAGCTGACGGCCCTTGGAGGCCAGCGCGCCGGACAGCTTGCCGTCCCACCCCGGGGCGAAATAGCCCGGATCGAACCCGGCCAGCTTGACCGCCACGTCCCAGTCCAGCTGTGGCGCCCAGGCCACCTGGCCGGTCACATCCAGCGACCCGCCCGGGGTGCTGGCCTGCAGCTGCTTGATCGAGGCGGCCTGGTCGTTGCCGCGCACGTCGAACTGCAGGTCCGCGGTCTGCTTCTCGCGTTCCACCGAGGCCTTGCCCACGGCCGCCCAGTTCTTCAGCGTACCGGCCAGGCCCAGCCGTGCTTCCTTCAGCGTCACCGGCACCGGCGCGGCCGCACCGGCCGTGGTGGTGTCGGCGGCGGGCACGAAGGTCAGGTCGTTGGCGACGATCGAGAAGCGCAGGCTGGCGTTCTCCTTGTCGGTGAAATCGGCCTCGCCCTGCAGCCGCGCCTGTCCACCGAACGCCTTGATCTGCAGCGGCGCCACGGTCAGCACCTGGTCGGCCAGGCCGACCTTGGACGGCGCCAGTTCCACTGCGATGTCGCCCTGCCTGAAGCTGCCCTGCAGGTTGGCCTGGCCACCCTTGCCGTCGGCCTGCACATCCAGCGACATCGGCTTACTCGCGCTGGCGTCCATGCCCGGCACCAGCAGCGCCAGGTCCAGTTCCTTGCTGCGGGCACTGGCCTTCCACACCGGATCGGTGCGGCCATCGAACACCAGGCTGGCCTGCAGCGGTGCCGGCGCGTTGCCGGCCAGCGCGACTTCCATATGGCCCAGGTCGCCGCGCGCGACCAGGCCCAGCCGCGCCGGGGTGCGCCCGCGCGGGGCCGGCAGCAGTGCGCCGATGGTGATGTCGGTGTCGTAGTCGCTGCGCGGCAGGTAACGTCCATCCACGCGGAAGTCGCCCATGTCGCTGTCGATCTTCAGCTGGGTCGCACGGAATTCGCCGTTGGCGATTTCCACGCCACCGCGCAGCTTGGTGATGTCGATCAGCGGCTGCTGCGCCTGGGTGATGCGGAACCCGTCGATCATGATGGTGTCGGCCTGGATGGCCAGCGGCATCTCGATCTGCGGCAGCGAATCGGGCCAGGACGGCAGCTCGAACGGCTCATCGCTCTTGGCCAGGTTCAATGTGGCGTTCTTCAGCTGCAACGCATCCAGCTGCAGCTTGCGGCCGAGCAGCGGTCGGATGTCCGGATCGAGGTAGGCGCGCTCGGCGGTGAAGTGGATATCGTCGTAACGGAAATCCAGGTCGTGCAGCACCAGCGGACCGGCGACCGGGCCCTCGACCTTGCTCCAGGTCAGCGTGGCGCCCACCGGCAACCGCGCCACCACCTGGGCCAGCAGCACATCGCGGCCGGCCACGGTCTGCAGCAGCCAGTACAGCAGCAGCAGCGCCAACAGCACCAGGCCAAGCACGGTGAACCCGGACCAGGCCCAGAAGCGCCGCTTGCGGTAGAAGCGCACGCGATGCGGCGGGGCGGCAGGAGGCGTCGGCGTGCTCACAGGTCCGCTCCGATGTTCAGGTACAGCTGGAACTGCGAATCGGGGTTGTTCAAGCCGTGCGCGACGTCCACGCGCACCGGCCCTACCGGCGATTTCCAGCGCACGCCGAAGCCCACGCCGGTATGCAGGTCGATGGTGTTGTCGAACGCGCTGCCGGTATCGACGAACACCGCCGCGCCCCACGGCCCGCCCTTGAAGTAATGCTCGTATTCGGCCGAGCCGATCACCAGGTTTTTCGCGCCCAGCGCGTACTTGTCCGGTGCCGGCGTGCGCGGGCCTACTTCACGGTAGGCGTAACCGCGGATGCTGCGATCGCCACCGGCGAAGAAGCGCAGGCTTGGCGGCATCGCCACCAGGTCGCTGGTCCAGGTGGTGCCGCCTTCGCCGCGCAGGATCAGGCGGTCGGTATCGCCGATGGGCACATACCAGCGCAGCACCATGTTGGCCTGCACGAAGCTGGTGTCCGAGCCCACCCCTTCCACGCCGCCGCGCAGTGTCGCGCTGCCGCTGACGCCCTTGCGCGGGAACAGGTCGTCGTCCACGTTGACGTAGTCGGCCACCAGCTGCGGATACACCAGCGTGGAGGTGTTGTAGACCGCATCGGTGAACTCGGTGCCCGAGGCGTAGCGCCAGCGCTCGCGCAGCGCGTTGATCGAGGCGATCGCGGTCCAGTGTTCGTTGATCTCGCCGCTGCGGCTGGCCGACAGCTTGAAGTTGCGCAGGTCGATGTAATCGGTCTGCTCGTCGTAGGCGCTGGCGGTGAATGCATACCAGCCATCAAGCCAGGCGAACGCCGGGATGCGGTAGCTGGTGACCAGACTCTTGCGCTTCTGCGCGTAGTCCAGCTGGGTGTTCATCTTGTGGCCGCGGCTGTTGAGGAACCGCCGCTCCAGGCCACCGCGCACACCGGCGCCGCTCTCGCTGCCGTAGCTCAGGCCGGCGGTGTAGATCGAGCGCTTGGCGCGGGTCAGGTTGACGTCCACCGGCACGTCGCCGTTCGCATCGGCCTGGTCCGGGCGCGGCTGGATGTCGATCACGCTGAAGTAGTCCAGCTTGGTCAGCGATTCCCGCAGGCGGTCCAGCTTGCCTTCGTGGAAGTAGCTGCCCTTGTCCCAGTACACCAACGGGTCGAACAGCCTGTCGACGAAGTAATCCTGGTGGAAACGGATGTCGCCCATGTTGTAACGGCGGCCACTGTCCCAGGTCAGGTCGATGTCGGCGGCGTTCTCGGCGCGGGTGATCTGGACCTGGCGCTGGGTGTAGTCGGCATCGAAATAACCGCGCTCGGCCAGCCGCCGGGTCACGGTGATCTTGCTGGCTTCGTAGGTGGTGTGCTCGAAGCGCTGGCCCTTGCGCGGCTTGAACTTCTCCAGGTCTTCCTGCAGGTACTGGTCCAGCTGCGCCGGCCCGGTGATGTCGATGTGCTCGCGGCGCACCAGCGTCGGCGGGCCCTTGTCGACCTGGATCACCACGCGCAGGTTTTCGCCCTCGCGCGGGCTCTCGACCTTGATCACCGGGTTGTAGTAACCGAACGGCTCCAGCGCCTGGCGGGTCTGGCGTTCGGCCTGGGACAACAGATACTCCAGCCGCGACTCGCCCTGCGGCTTGCCGATGGTGTCGTACAGCGACAGCGAGACCTCGATGTTCTCGATCATCTCGGCGTCGTCGCCCTTGTCCAGTCCTTTGATTTCCACCTTGTCGATCGTTCCGCGGGCGTGTGCCACCGAAGCGGTGGCCAGCGACAGGAACATCAGGGGAAGGGCGTAATTCTTTGGCTGCATGGACACAGCATAACGGGCCATCGCGAGCATGCGAAATCGGCGTGGCTGTTTCAGAACGGTAGTGAAGGGCCCGTTAAAATCGGGCAGAAGATGGCATCTGACGTTTACTGCCTGATCGATGTCGACAGGTCGTCGGACAGAAACGTCCGCAACGGTCGCCGCACGCGCCACGCAGCGCCGGAAATGCAGAAGGCGCGACGGCGGTGACCGTTCGCGCCTTCTGCGGTTGTCATCGGGGGCAACATGGCCCCCGCCTGCCTCAGTTGGACAGGTGCTCGATTGCCGCCACGCTGCCCAGGCGGTCGCCCAGGCGCTTGAGCAGGGCCAGACGATTGCCGCGCAACGCCGGATCCTCGGCGTTGACCATCACCCCGTCGAAGAACGCATCCACCTGCGGGCGCAGCCGCGCCAGACGGTTCAACACGCTCACGTAGTCCTTCTGGTGCAGGCTGGCGTTGCTGTCGTCGATGGCCGCTTCCACGGCCTCGGCCAGCTCGCTTTCCGCCGGCTCGGCCAACAGCGCCGGATCGACCATGCCGGGGATATCACCCTCGACCTTGCGCAGGATGTTGCGGATGCGCTTGTTGGCTGCGGCCAGCGCCTCGGCTTCCGGCAGCGCGGCGAAGATGCCGATCGCATCGATACGACGGTCGAAGTCGTACAGCGAGGCCGGCTTCAGCTCGGCCACGGCGTTGAAGTGGGTGGCCGGCACGCCCTTGTCGGCGTAGTAGCCGCGCAGGCGGTCGAGGATGAAGTCGTACAGCTCGTGCGGCAATGCCTCGGTCTTGCGCTCGGCACTGGGCTGCACGCCTGCCGGCAGGCCGGCGAGGGCGGTGCCGATCAGCGCGCGCAGGTCCAGGTCGAACCCGCTCTCGATGATCGTGCGCGCCAGCCCCAGCGCATTGCGGCGCAGCGCGAACGGGTCCTTGTTGCCGGTCGGCTTCAGCCCGGCGGCGAAGCCACCGGCCAGCGTATCCAGGCGCTCGGCGATGGCCAGCACCTTGCCCAGCGGCGAGAGCGCGATGTCATCGCCGCCAAAGCGCGGCTGGTAAGCCTCGTCGATGGCCAGCGCCACCTCTGGCGATTCGCCACCGGTCAGCGCGTAGTGGCGGCCGGCGATGCCCTGCAGCTCCGGGAACTCGTTGACCATGCGCGACTGCAGGTCGTTCTTGGCCAGCACCGCGGCGCGCCTGGCCAGCACCGGATCGGCGCCTACCTGCGGCGCGATCACCTCGGCCAGCGCGACCACGCGGGCGACCTTGTCGGCCACCGAGCCCAGCTTGGCCTGGTAGGTGACGGTTTTGAGGCCGTCGCCCATCGCGTCCAGGCCCTGCTTGAGGTCTTCGTCGAAGAAGAACTTGGCATCGGAGAAACGCGGACGGATCACCCGCTCGTAGCCCTTGGCCACCTCGGCCACATCCTTCGACTCGATGTTGGCAATGCCGATGAACTTCTCGGTCAGCTTGCCGCCGGCGTCCAGCACCGGGAAGAACTTCTGGTTGATCTCCATCGTCTCGATCAGCGCTTCCTGCGGTACGGCCAGGAACTCGCGTTCGAAACTGCACAGCACCGGCGCCGGCCATTCCACCAAGTTGACCACCTGCTCCAGGTTGTCATCGGTGATCCGCGCCTGACCACCGGCCCGGGCGGCCTCGGCGTTGACCTGCTCGACGATGCGCGCGCGGCGCACGTCGGCATCGACCAGCACGAAGGCGGCCTGCAGCGAACTGACGTAGTCCTCCGGCGAGGACAGCCACACGGTCTTGTCGTGCATGAAGCGATGGCCGCGGCTCATGCGGTCGGCCTTCAGGCCCAGCAGTTCGGCCTCGACGATGTCGCTGCCGTGCAGCAGCACCAGCCAATGCACCGGCCGCGCGAAGCCGTAGGCATGGCTGCCCCAGCGCATCGGCTTGGGGATCGGCATCGCCGCGATCGCCTCGCGCAGGATGTCCGGCAGCAGCGTCGCGGTGCGCGCGCCCGGCGTGGTGGAGCGGTGCACGAAGCGCTCGCCCTTGGCATCGCTGGTGCGCTCCAGCGCGGTCCAGTCGATCCCGGCCTTGGCCGCGAAGCCCTGCAGCGCCTTGGTCGGCTGGCCGTCGGCATCCAGTGCGATGTTCAGGTACGGGCCAAGCACTTCGCTGTGCTGTTCAGGCTGTTCCACGGCCACGCCGGGCAGCAGCACGGCCAGACGACGGGGGGTCGACAGCGGCTTGGCATCGCCCAGTTCCAGGGTCACGCCCCGCCTGGTCAGGCCCTCGACCACGCCCTCGAAGAACGCCTTGGCCAGGCCCGGCAGCGCCTTCACCGGCAATTCTTCGGTACCCAGTTCGATCAGCAGCGGCAGCATCGTGCTCATGCCTGCACCTCCTTGGCGGCAACGGCTTCGAGGCGCTTGGCCTCGTACAGCCTGGCCACCGCCTGGGCCAGCGCGCGTACGCGCAGGATGTAGCGCTGGCGCTCGGTCACGCTGATCGCACGGCGCGCATCCAGCAGGTTGAAGGCATGGCTGGCCTTGCACACCTGCTCGTAGGCCGGCAGCGGCAGGCCCACATCGACCAGCGTCTGCGCTTCCTTCTCGCAGGCATCGAAGCGATGGAACATTTCATCCACGTCGGCGTATTCGAAGTTGTAGGTGCTCTGCTCGATCTCGTTCTGCAGGTACACATCGCCATAGGTGACCGGCGTGCCGTCCGGACCATAGGTCCAGACCAGGTCATAGACGTTGTCGCAGTTCTGCAGGTACATGCACAGGCGCTCCAGACCATAGGTGATCTCGCCGAGCACCGGCTTGCACTCCAGGCCACCGGCCTGCTGGAAGTAGGTGAACTGGGTCACTTCCATGCCGTTGAGCCAGACTTC
>NZ_DAMAGC010000023.1:0-46940 GCF_031995405.1 Stenotrophomonas sp.
GAGGCCGCCCCGCGGCCGGGGGCGTCGCCGGAAAGGGCAAGGGGCCCCAGCGCCCGACCCACCGACCGCGCGCGCCTGGAAGAAGTCAAAGCACGCTTCTGCTTGCCCCGCATAAGGGCGAGGAACCTAAAAAAAAAGACCACGCATTGCGTGGTCCTTTCATACGCATCGGCGCGGGGTGATTACCCCGCCAACTTGCCCCACACCTGGAAGGTGGTCAGCCACAGCCCCAGCATGCTGCCCAGGTTGGTCAGCATGAAGGTCAGCACCACGCGGGTGACGCGGTTGCGGTACCAGCCCTTTACGCTCTGCGCATCGTCGCGCAGCTTGAGGAAATCCTCGTACGCCGGCTTGCGCAGGCGGGTCTCGACCAGCGCGGCGAACGCACCGGTCGGGATGCTCAGGCGGAACGGCTTGAACGGGGCGACCACGATCGCGGTCAGGATGCTCAACGGATGGCTGCCGGCCAGCAGGCAGCCCAGGCCCGCCAGGCCACCGGTGTACATCGCCCAGGTCAGCAGCAATTCACCGCCCATGCCCAGGCCGCCGCGGTAGAAGCCGACCGCGATACCGGCCAGCACGATCGCCAGGATGGTCAGCGTGATCCAGGGGATGTTGCGCTTCTTCGCCACTTCTTCCAGCGATTCGCGCAACGGGCCCGGCGCGTCGGTATCGGTTTCCAGATACTTCGCCAGCCCGGCCAGGTGGCCCGCACCGACCACCGCCAGCACCTCGCGCTGGGCCGGGTCGTGCACTTCGCGCAGGCGGGTGGCCATGTAGCGGTCACGCTCGCCGATGATGGTCTCGTACAGCGCCGGACTTTCGCTGGCGAATTCGCCGAAGCTCGCTTCGAGCATGTCGCCCTGCTTGAGCTTCTCGATCTCCTCTTCGCCCACGTCTTCAGACGCGAACAGGCCCGCGCCCAGCCCCATCACCAGCTTGATCCGGCCGAAGAAGCCCAGTCGCTGCGACGCGCGCTTGAAGGTCAGCCCCACTTCGCGGTCGATCAGGTGCACCGGCAGGTGCTGTTCGTTGGCCAGGCTCACCGCACGCTTGAGTTCGGCGCCCGGCTCGATGCCCAGCTGCTCGGCCAGGCGGCGCTGATAGGCGGCCAACGCCAGGTTGGCGGCGAACAATGCCACGCGCCCTTTGCGGATCACCTCGACCAGGTCCAGCTTGGCCATCGCATCGGGATTGGTCAGCGCCTGCAGGCGCTGCGCGTCCAGCTCCACCGCCACCGCGTCGAAGCGGCCGCTGCGGATCGCCCGCTCCACCGCCTCCACGCTGGCCTGGGAGACGTGCGCGGTGCCGAGCAGGGTGTAACGCACGCCGTCGCGCTCGACCACGCGCACGGGCTGGCCGGCGAACAGGGTGTCGCCGGTGTCATCGATCTGGGGTTCAGTCATTTCATTCATTCGAAGGGGCGCTGTCGGCACCATCGCCGAGCGCGCGCTGCATCTGGACAGTGTCCAGCCAGCGGCCGTGCTTGCGGCCGAGGCCGCGGAAAATGCCGACGGTGTGGAAACCGAAGCGCTCGTGCAGCTTGATCGAGGCGGTGTTGGTCGGCTCGCCGATCACCGCCACCATCTGCCGGTAGCCGCGTGCCACGCAGGCATCGATCAGCCCCTGCAGCAGTGCCGTGCCGACGCCGCGACCCTGGAAGGCCGCATCGACGTAGACCGAATTCTCCACGGTCCACTGGTAGGCGATGCGGCCGCGGTAGGTGTTGGCGTAGGCATACCCGGCCACTTGGCCATCGACCTCGGCCACGATGTACGGGAACCCGCGGCCGACGATGTCGTGCATGCGTCGCTGCATCTCCGCCGCGTCGGGCACGTCGTACTCGTAGGTGTTGACCAGATCGGTCACCTCCACCGCGTAGATCGCGGTGATGGCGGGGATGTCGGCGTCGGTGGCGTCGCGCAGGGACACGGTCACGGGGCAGGGGTCCTGGGTATCAGTCGATGTAGCGCTTGAGCAGGTCGCCGTACGCATCGATGCGGCGATCGCGCAGGAACGGCCAGATGCGGCGCACGTGTTCGCTGCGCTGCAGGTCGACCTCGCAGATCAGCACGGTCGGCTCGCCACCGGCTTCGGCGATGAACTCGCCCTGCGGGCCGAGCACGTGGCTGTTGCCCCAGAACTGGATACCCGAGGCGCCCAGCGGCGAGGCTTCGTGACCGACGCGGTTGCAGCTCAGCACCGGCACGCCATTGGCCACGGCATGGCCACGGTGGCTGAGCACCCATGCATCGCGCTGGCGGCCCTGCTCGTCCTGCTGGTCGTCCGGGTCCCAGCCGATGGCGGTGGGATAGAGCAGCAGTTCGGCGCCGGCCAGCGCCATCAGGCGCGCCGCTTCCGGATACCACTGGTCCCAGCACACCAGCACGCCGAGGCGGCCAACCGAGGTATCGATCGGCTTGAAACCGAGGTCGCCCGGGGTGAAGTAGAACTTCTCATAGAAGCCCGGATCGTCCGGGATGTGCATCTTGCGGTACTTGCCCAACAGCGTGCCGTCCTTTTCGAAGACGACCGCGGTGTTGTGGTACAGCCCGGCGGCACGGCGCTCGAACAGCGAGCCGACGATGACCACGCCATGCTTTTTGGCGAGCGCGCCAAGGCGTTCGGTGCTCGGGCCCGGGATCGGCTCGGCCAGGTCGAACTCGTCCACCGACTCGTGCTGGCAGAAGTACGCGCCGTTGTGCAGTTCCTGCAGCAGGATCAGCTTGGCACCCTGGGCGGCCGCTTCAGCCACGCGCGTTTCGATCACGGCCAGGTTGGCCGCGGCGTCACCGTGGTTGCGCTCCTGGATCAGGGCGACGGAAAGGGTGTGGCGTGAGCTCATCCGAGTGCGGTCCTGCGGGGGAAAAACGCAGTTTATCGCGGATGGGTGCACGCGGCGTGCTGGCTGCTAAATGGGTGACACCCACGCGTCGGCAGTGCCGGCCGCTGGCCGGCTCCGCAGGGTGACCGGAACATCAGAAGACAGCCCACGACCATCGGTCGTGGGCTGTCGCTCTTCCGTTGGCGGCCAGTGCACTGTCGAAGGGATGGCGGGGGCGGAGGTGCGGGACCGTCAGGGCGCCATGGATGGCGCCCACGAGCCCCCGGGGATGGGTTTACGGCGCGTCCCGCACCTCCGCCCCCGCCAGCCCAGCCTCCGCAGCCTTCCGGCCGCGTGCTTTGCTGTCAGGCCAGCAACCCGGCCGGCAGCTGCATCGTGATGCAGTGCAGGCTGCCGTTCTGCCAGATCAGCGACCGGCAGGGCACCGGTACGATCTCGCGGTCCGGATAGGCCTGCGCCAGCACCGCGCGCGCGGCCTCGTCGGCGACATCGCCGTAGGCCGGCATCAACACTGCCCCGTTGAGGATCAGGTAGTTGGCGTAGGACGCCGCCAGGCGGCGGCCATCGTCGATCACCGGCTGCGCCCACGGCAGCGGAAACAGACGGTACGGCGTGCCCTGCGCGGTGCGCAGCGCGGCCAGCTCGTTGCCCATCGCCTGCAGTTCGGCGAAGTGCGAATCGCCGCTGTCATCGCAGGCCTGGTAGACGATGCTGTCCACCGATGCGAAGCGGGCCAGGGTGTCGATGTGGGCGTCGGTGTCGTCGCCTTCCAGGTAGCCATGGTCCAGCCACAGCACCCGATCCTGCTGCAGCCAGCCAGCCAGGTCGGCACTGAGCGACGCGCGCTCGCGATCCGGATGACGCTCGTGCAGGCACTGCCAGGTGGTCAGCAGGGTGCCGGCGCCATCGGTCTCGATGCCGCCGCCTTCCAATGCGAAGGGAATGCTCTGCACTTCGGCGGTCGGTGCGAACACGCCAGCCGCATGCAGCACCCCGACCAGCTGGTCGTCCAGGCTCGCGTCGAACTTGCCGCCCCAGCCGGTGAAGCGGAAGTCGAGCAGGCGGAAGCCGCCGTCGGCACGCTTGAGGGTGATCGGGCCGGAATCGCGCAGCCAGGTGTCGTCGTACTGCGCGGTGACGAAACGGACACGGTCCATGTCGATCCGGTTGGAGCGCAGGCGCGCATCGGCGTAGGCCTCCAGGTCATCGTCGGCGACGATGATCAGCACCGGCTGGAAGCGGGTGATGGCCGCGACCAGGGCGATGTAGGTGTCCTCGACGTCACCCAGGCGGTCGGCCCAGTCGGTGTCGGCGTGGGGCCAGGCGATCAGGATGGCGGACTGGGTTTCCCATTCGGCCGGAAAGCGGAGCGTGTCGTTCATGGTCTCGATGCGAAGGCCCGCCGGGCGGCGGGCGGTAGGAATGGGGTCAGCGGATCGGCGGCTTCGGGCCGACTTCGTTGGCGTCGGCCTTGTTGGCCACCACGTCGATCACCTTCTGCTTCTCGAAGTAGACGGTGAACTGCGGGTAGACCCAGCGGTTGATCGTCGGCCACTGGCGCTTCTGCCCGCCGCGCGGATCCAGGCGTTCGCCCGGGTCGCCGAACTGGGCCTGCACCTGCTGCATGCTCTGGCCGCGGACGGGCAGGGCAATGGCGGGCTTTTCCTGGCTGCGGTCGATCAGCAGGGTGTCGGCGTGGGCGCTGGCGCAGGCCAGCAGGGCAAGCAACGGCAGGGTGGTCAGGTAACGCTTCATCTCGATCTACTCCCCAGTGGTCAAGAATGCGGAAGGACTCACGACGGAAGACCGCATGGACAACGGTCGTGGGCTACCCGGCGATTACAACAAAAACGGCAATAAAAAACCGCCCGGAGGCGGTTTTTTATTCAGGCAGCTCGCGACCCGGGGGTCGTGACGCCTTTGGGCTCAGCGCTGGCGAGCCTTGAAACGCGGGTTCGACTTGCAGATCACGAAGATCTTGCCGCGACGACGAACGACCTTGCAATCGCGGTGACGGGACTTGGCCGACTTCAGGGAAGACAGGACTTTCATTGCATACCTCGGCGTAAACGTTGGATTCGGTTGGAGCGCGGCCGCGATATGCAGATGACAATCGGCAGGTGACGCCCGTTCAAGCCCGCCATTCTACCGGGCTTTTTTCCATCCTTTCAAGTGGTTGCACCAAAAAAGTCTCAAGCGGCCCCGGGCGGGGGCTAGAATGGGCGGTCAAATCTACCGGGAAACCCATGAACCAGCTTCCTTCCGTGCTCACCATCGATGGCCCGTCCGGGGCCGGCAAGGGGACCGTCAGCCGCATTGTCGCACGCCGCCTGGGCTGGCATTACCTGGATTCGGGCGCCCTGTACCGCGCCGTGGGCGTGGCCGCCAGCTGGGCCGATATCGACACCTCCGACGCCTCGGCGCTGGTCCGCTGCACCTTCGACACCCACGTCCGCTTCGTCGAAGCCGCCGACGGCGGGCTGCGGGTGGTGGTCAACGACACCGACGCCACCGACGAGCTGCGCCTGGAAACCACCGGCGCCCTGGCGTCGGCCATTGCGGCCATCCCGGAGGTGCGCGCGGCGCTGAAAGAGCGCCAGCGCGCATTCAGGTTGGAGCCCGGCCTGGTCGCCGACGGCCGCGACATGGGCACGGTCATCTTCCCGGACGCGCCGTACAAGGTGTTTCTGACCGCCAGTGCCGAGGAGCGCGCCGAGCGCCGGCATAAGCAGTTGAAAGACAAGGGGGTTTCTGTTAACTTTGATGACCTCCTGCGCGAGATCATGGCCCGCGACGCCCGTGATGCACAGCGCACAGTGGCGCCCCTGAAGCCGGCAGACGATGCCGTCATCATCGACACCAGTGGCATCGGCATCGACGCAGTCGTTGCCAACGTGTTGGATCTGCTTCCGGTTTCGGGTGCCTGATCCGTTGTACAGGAGGACCGCCAATCCATCGGCGGTGTCGCACCATCGCAAGGCAGCAAAAGCTCCGTCCCGCAATGTTGCGTGGCGGTTTTCCTACTTAACACACGACCTGCGTTACCGGGGTCGACCAACAGGCGGGCAGTAAGCGGTTCCCTTCGGGGGCCAATGCCCATGTGTCCAACAGAGTAAATCTAATGACCGAATCATTTGCCGAACTGTTCGAAGCCAGCCAGGCCAATCTGGCCAAGCTGAAGCCGGGCTCGATCGTCAGCGGCGTCGTTGTTGAAGTCCGCGGCGACGTCGTGGTGATCAACGCCGGCCTGAAGTCCGAAGGCATCGTGCCGATCGAACAGTTCCGTAACGACGCTGGCGAAATCGACGTCGCCGAAGGCGATGTCGTCAAGGTTGCCCTCGATTCCATCGAGAACGGCTTCGGCGAAACCGTCCTGTCGCGCGAGAAGGCCAAGCGCGCGATGGTGTGGGACGAGCTGGAAGAAGCGTTGGAGAAGAACGAAACCATCACCGGCCGCATCAGCGGCAAGGTCAAGGGTGGTTTCACCGTGGACATCAAGGATGTCCGCGCGTTCCTGCCGGGTTCCCTGGTCGATGTGCGCCCCGTGCGCGATCCGGCCTACCTGGAAGGCAAGGAGCTGGAATTCAAGCTCATCAAGCTGGACCGCAAGCGTAACAACGTCGTGGTTTCGCGCCGCGCTGTCGTCGAAAGCGAGCACTCGGAAGAGCGCGAGCAGCTGATGGACAAGCTGCAGGAAGGCGCGATCCTGAAGGGTGTCGTCAAGAACCTGACCGATTACGGCGCGTTCGTGGACCTGGGCGGTATCGACGGCCTGCTGCACATCACCGACATGGCCTGGAAGCGCGTGCGCCATCCGTCCGAAGTCGTGAACGTCGGCGACGAGCTGGACGTGCGCGTGCTGAAGTTCGACCGCGAGCGCAACCGCGTTTCGCTGGGCCTGAAGCAGCTGGGCGAAGATCCGTGGGACAACATCGCCCGTCGTTACCCGGCCAACAGCCGCGTCTTCGGCAAGGTCTCCAACGTCACCGATTACGGCGCATTCGTCGAGATCGAGCCGGGCGTGGAAGGCCTGGTGCACGTGTCGGAAATGGATTGGACCAACAAGAACGTCAACCCGTCCAAGGTTGTGCAGGTCGGTGACGAAGTCGAAGTCATGGTCCTGGACGTCGACGAGGAGCGTCGCCGCATCTCGCTGGGCATGAAGCAGGTTGCCGCCAATCCGTGGGAAACCTTCGCTGCCATCCACAAGAAGGGCGACAAGGTGTCCGGCCAGATCAAGTCGATCACCGACTTCGGCATCTTCATCGGCCTGGACGGCGGTATCGATGGCCTGGTGCACCTGTCCGACATCAGCTGGAACACCACCGGCGAAGACGTGGTCCGCAACTACAAGAAGGGCGACAACCTGGACGCAGTGGTCCTGGCCGTCGATCCGGAGCGCGAGCGCATCAGCCTGGGCGTCAAGCAGCTGGAGCAGGATCCGTTCGGCCAGTACATGGCGGCCAACCCGAAGGGTTCCAAGGTCGAAGGCGTGGTCAAGGAAGTGGACGCCAAGGGCGCTACCATCGAACTGGCTGACGGCATCGAAGGCTACGTGGCCGCTCGCGATGTTGCGAACGAGCGCGTGGACGACGCGACCCAGTTCCTGAAGGTCGGCGACAAGGTTGAAGCCAAGTTCGTGGGCATGGATCGCAAGGGTCGTACCCTGCAGCTGTCGATCAAGGCCAAGGACGACGCGGAAATGCGCGAAGTGCTGGAGGAATACCAGTCCTCTTCGGCTTCCAGCGGCACCACCCAGCTCGGCGCGCTGCTGCGTGCACAGCTGAACGGCAACAAGTCCGAGTAATCGGTCTGTCGCTGTCGTAGTTTCCTGGACGGCCCGGACATCAGTCCGGGCCGTTTCAGGGTCTAGTTCCCCCCGAAGAGCCCGTAATGACCAAATCCGAGCTGATCGAAATCCTGGCGCGCCGACAGGCGCATTTGAAGTCGGACGATGTCGATCTGGCCGTGAAGTCGTTGCTGGAAATGATGGGTGGGGCGCTGGCCGGCGGGGATCGCATCGAGATCCGCGGGTTCGGCAGTTTTTCGTTGCACTACCGGCCACCCAGGCTGGGGCGCAACCCCAAGACCGGGGAATCGGTCGCATTGCCGGGCAAGCATGTCCCGCATTTCAAACCGGGCAAGGAGCTGCGCGAGCGCGTCAGCGCCGTGGTGCCGCTGGAAAGCGACCCCGCGTAGAGCGGACCGCTGGTCCGCTGCTTTTTTCGTTCCGGGCCACTTTGTCCCGCTGCTCTATATTCCGCTACTCTTGAATCTCCCGGAACTGGAGCTGCTCCATGAAAGTCGTACGTCTCCTTATCCTGCTGGCGGTTCTCGTCGCCGGGCTCATCATCGGTGCGCTCAACTCGGACAAGATGGTTCTCAGTCTGGGCTTCACCCAACTCACCACCACCACCGGCCTGGCGATCATTGTCGCCCTGTTGTCCGGTGCCATCATCGGCGGCGGCATCGTGCTGGCCAGCCTGGTGATCCCGCTGTACGCGAAGCTGCGCAAGGCGCAGAAGGCTGCCCCGACCGTGGTCGTGGCGCCGGCTTCCACCCCTTCTTCCACTTTCGACGGACGCTGAGCCCCGATGGAATTTGTCTCCGAGTGGTTCTGGTTCTTCCTGTTCCTGCCGTTGGCGGCGTTGTCGGGCTGGGTGATCGGCCGTCGCGGCGGCCAGCGCCATGGCGACAACCAGGTCAGCCGCCTGTCCAGCACGTATTTCCGCGGCCTCAACTATCTGCTCAATGAGCAGCCGGACAAGGCGATCGAGCTGTTCCTGCATATCGCCGAGCTGGACAAGGAAACCTTCGAGACCCAGGTCGCGCTGGGCCACCTGTTCCGCCGTCGTGGCGAGGTGGATCGCGCGATCCGCCTGCACCAGGGCCTGGTCAACCGCGCCGATCTGAATGACGCGCAGCGGGTGCAGGCACTGCTGGCGCTGGGCGAGGACTACATGAAGTCCGGCCTGCTGGACCGTGCCGAAACCGTGTTCAGTGAGCTGGCGCAGATCGACCAGCGTGCACCGCAGGCGCTCAAGCACCTGATCGGGATCTACCAGGCCGAGCGCGACTGGGAAAAGGCGATCGACAACGCCAGCCGCTTCGAGGAAGTCACCGGCGAGCCGATGGGCAAGCTGATCGGGCAGTTCGAATGCGAACTGGCCGAGCGTTTCCGTGGCGCCGGCAAGATCGACGAGGCGAGGGCGGCCATCGCGCGCGCCTACCAGGCCGATGCGATGTCGGTCCGCGCCGGCATCATCGAGGGGCGTCTTGAAGCCGACGCAGGCAACGCCGAAGCAGCCGTGCGCGCGTTCGAGCGCGCCGCGCGCAACGATCCGGAATACCTGCCCGAAGTACTGCAGCCGTTGATGCAGAACTACCGCAAGGTTGGCGACCTCGGCGGTGCGCGCGCGTTCCTGTCGGAGATGACCGAACATTACCGTGGCATCGCCCCGGTGCTGGCGCTGACCCAGTTGATGGAGGAGCAGGAAGGCGTGGCCCCGGCGCGCGCCTATCTGGGCCGCCAGCTGAAGGACCGCCCGTCGGTCCGTGGCGAATCGGCGCTGATCGACCTGACCCTGGCCGAGGGTGCCGATTCCACCGCGACGCTGCACGACCTCAAGCACATCACCGACCAGTTGCTGGTGCGCAACCCGGCGTATCGCTGCACGCGCTGCGGTTTCGGCGCGCGTACCCACCACTGGCAATGCCCCAGCTGCAAGGAATGGGGAACGGTCAAGCCGCTGTTGAACTACGCGGTGCTCTAAGCGATGCCCGTGGCCTGGATGGTCGGGTTGCCGGCGGTGCTGGCGATCGCGGCGGTGCTCACCTGGGGGGCGCGCCAGTACGCGCTGCGCCGCAACCTGATGGATCAGCCCGGCGAGCGCCGCAGCCACGGGGTGGCCACCCCGCGTGGGGGCGGCATCGCGATCGTGCTGACCCTGCTGCTGGCCACGGCCATGGCAGCGCTGGCATGGCCGGGCGCGCGTGTCCCGTTGCTGGTGTTCGGCCTTGGCCTGGTACTGGTGGCCGGCATCGGCTGGTGGGACGATCACCGCCCGCTGCCGGCGGTGCGGCGGCTGCTGGTGCATCTGATCGCCGCCGCGTTGGTGGCCGCGCTGGTCTGGCAGGCCAGCGGCAACCCGTGGCAGGCGCTGCTGGCGCTGCTGTTCACGACGTCGTTGATAAACATCTGGAACTTCATGGATGGCATCAACGGCATAGCCACCACCCAGGCGATCCTGGCCGGGCTGGCCTTCGCGCTGGTGATGCCGGCGCCCTTTGCCCTGGCCGGGCTGGTGCTGGCCCTGGCGTGCCTGGGGTTCCTGCCCTTCAACTACCCGCGGGCGCGGATCTTCATGGGCGATGTCGGCAGCGGCGCGCTCGGCTATGCAATCGCTGCGCTGGTCTGTCTGGCCAGCGTGGTGACCGACATCAACTGGCTGCTGTTGCTGGTGCCGCTCACCGCGTTCCTCGTGGACGCAGGCTTCACACTGCTGTCGCGCATGCTGTCCGGGCAAAGATGGATGGAGCCCCACACCCAGCATCTCTACCAGCGCGCGGTCAAAGGTGGACTGAGCCACACTTCGATCACAGGGATGTACTTTGTTTTTGGTCTGTTCAGTATTACAGTGTTTAATGCTTGCAGTGATCTGCAGCCGAGGTGGGAGGCTGCCGTAGCCGTTGCGTGGATGATCCTCGCGACCGGCATGTGGCTACTCCTGCGCAAGGGAATGCGCAACTAGAAGGATTGTTCGTTTTATGACGCCTTGGCAGGACCGTCTTACCAGTTTGATTCCGCGCGGCGCCATCGTGGTCCACGACCTGTTCATGGTGTGGGCGTGCTGGCAGCTGCTGCATGCGGGCCGCTATTCGATGCTTGCCGATGCCCCCTCGCTTCCCCTGTGGAACATCGACACCTCGCTGGTGCTGGCGATCCAGGCGGTGGTGTTCTGGCGGGTGGGCCTGTATCGCGGCCTGTGGCGTTTCGCCAGCGTGGCCGACCTGCTCAACATCTTCAAGGCCAGCTTCATCGGCCTGCTCGCGATCGTGGTCGTGCTGGCCTACAAGCGCTTCAACGGCGTACCGATGTCGGTGCTGGTGATCTATCCGTTCGCGCTGTCGGCACTGCTGGGCGCGCCGCGCCTGCTGTACCGCGCATGGAAGGACTACCAGTCGCTGCAGTCCGACGCCACGGCGCGTCGGGTGCTGATCCTGGGCGCCGGCCAGGCCGCCGAGGCGCTGGTCCGCGACCTGCGCCGCTCCGGCGATTTCGAGCCGGTCGGCCTGCTTGACGATGCCCCGCACCTGCAGGGTGCCAAGCTGCAGGGCCTGCCGATCCTGGGCACGCTGGATGATGCCCCCGCCGCGGTGCGCGAAACCGCTGCCCGGCTGCTGGTGATCGCCATTCCGTCGCTGGATGCGGTGGGGATGCAGCGGGTGGTCGCCATCTGCGAGGCCACCGGCGTGCCGTTCCGCATGGTGCCCAAGCTCAATGATGTGCTGCTCGGCCATTCGCTGCCGGGCGAGCTCAAGGAAGTGGCGATCGAGGATCTGCTGGGTCGCAAGCCGATCCTGCCGGATTGGTCGCTGATCCGTGGCTGGCTGGGCGGGCGCACCGTACTGGTGACCGGCGCCGGTGGCTCGATCGGTTCGGAGCTGTGCCGCCAGTGCGCGCGGCACGGTGCCGGGCGGATCATCCTGCTGGAAATGAGCGAGCTGCTGCTGCTGACCATCGAGGCCGAGCTCACCCGCAGCTTCCCCGACCTCGAAGTGGAAGCGGTGCTCGGCGATTGCGGTGATCCGGCGGTGATCCGCCACGCATTGTCGATGGCCAGCGTCGATGCGGTGTTCCATGCCGCCGCCTACAAGCAGGTGCCGGTGCTGGAGCGCCAGCTACGCGAAGCGGTGCGCAACAACATCCTGTCCACCGAGACGGTGGCCCGCGCCTGCGTCGAGGCGCGGATCGAGCATTTCGTGTTCATCTCCACCGACAAGGCGGTCGATCCGGTCAACGCGCTGGGTGCCAGCAAGCGCTACGCGGAGATGATCTGCCAGAGCCTGGACCAGAAGACCAGCCACACCCGTTTCGTGACCGTGCGCTTCGGCAACGTGCTGGCCTCGGCCGGCAGCGTGGTGCCGCTGTTCCGCGACCAGATCCTCAAGGGCGGTCCGGTCACCGTGACCGATCCGGAAGTGACCCGTTACTTCATGACCATTCCAGAGGCCTGCCAGCTGATCCTGCAGGCCGCGGCGTCGGCGTCGCACGGGGCGATCTACACCCTGGACATGGGCGAGCCGGTGCCGATCCGCGTGCTCGCCGAGCAGATGATCCGCCTGGCCGGCAAGCAGCCGTACAAGGACATCGCCATCATCTATACCGGCCTGCGTCCAGGCGAAAAGCTGCACGAGACCCTGTTCTATTCGGACGAGGACTATCGCCCCACCGCCCATCCGAAGATCCTCGAAGCCGGCGTGCGTACGTTCGCCCGCGAGCAGGTCCTTGGCAACGTGCCGCGCCTGCGCGAAGCGATTGCCACGTACGACACCGATGCCATCAACAGCATCCTGTTCGCGACCATGCCGGAGTTTGCGCCGCTGCAACAGGACGATCACGTCGCCTCGGCTAAAGTGCTCCCCTTCCCGGCACGAGAGGCCAACAGGCTGTGACGAACAAGCGTATCCGCAAGGCGGTTTTCCCCGTGGCAGGTCTCGGCACCCGATTCCTTCCCGCAACCAAGACGGTTCCCAAGGAAATGCTGCCGATCATCGATCGGCCGTTGATCCAGTACGCGGTTGACGAGGCGATCGAAGCCGGCTGCGACACCCTGATCTTCATCACCAACCGCTACAAGCATGCGGTGGCCGATTATTTCGACAAGGCCTACGAGCTGGAGCAGAAGCTCGAGCGCGCCGGCAAGACCGAGCAGCTGGAACTGGTGCGCCACGTGCTGCCCAACGGCGTGCGTGCGATCTTCGTCACCCAGGCCGAGGCGCTGGGGCTGGGCCATGCCGTGCTGTGCGCCAAGGCCATCGTCGGCGATGAACCGTTCGCCGTGCTGCTGCCCGACGACCTGATCTGGAACAAGGGTGACGGTGCGCTCAAGCAGATGGCCGACGCCAACCAGGCCACCGGCGCGAGCATCATCGCCGTCGAGGACGTCCCGCACGACAAGACCGGCAGCTACGGCATCGTGGCCACCGATACCTTCGATGGCCGCCAGGGCCGGATCAGCGCGATTGTCGAGAAGCCCAAGCCCGAGGACGCGCCGAGCGACCTGGCCGTGGTCGGCCGCTACGTGCTGAGCCCGAAGATCTTCGAGTTGCTTGAAGCCACCGGCACCGGTGCAGGCGGCGAGATCCAGCTGACCGACGCCATCGCCGAACTGCTCAAGAGCGAGCGTGTGGACGCCTTCCGCTTCGAAGGCACGCGTTTCGACTGCGGTACCCATCTGGGTCTGGTCGAAGCGACCATCCGCTTCGCGTTGAACAACGAGAAGCTGGCAGGACCGGCGCGCGAGATGCTGAAGAAGGCACTCGCCGACAGCTGACGGTAGAGCCGGGCCATGCCCGGCTGGGGTTCTTGCCGGGCATGGCTCGGCACTACCGTCGAGCATGGCCCGGCACTACCGTCGAGCATGGCCCGGCACCTACCGGATTGGCTGTGCTGGGACACCGCAAAAAGGGCAGCCTCGCGGCTGCCCTTTTGCGTTTTTCGTGCCGACCAACGGCCGGCACCTACCGAGTGGGCGGTGCCGACCCTGAGTCGGCACCGCCTGTGACATCACAGCGACTCGAAGATACCCGCCGCGCCCATGCCGGTGCCGATGCACATGGTGACCATGCCGTACTTCTGCTGGCGACGGCGCAGGCCGTGCAGCAGGGTGGCGGTACGGATCGCGCCGGTCGCACCCAGCGGGTGGCCCAGGGCAATCGCGCCACCCAGCGGGTTGACCTTGGACGGGTCCAGGCCGCAATCGCGGATGACGGCCAGCGACTGTGCGGCGAAGGCTTCGTTGAGCTCGATCCAGTCCAGCTGGTCCTGGCTCAGGCCGGCCTGCTTGAGCGCCTTGGGAATCGCGGCGATCGGGCCGATGCCCATCACTTCCGGACGCACGCCGGCCACCGAGAAACTGACGAAGCGGGCCAACGGGGTCAGCCCGTAGTCCTTGATCGCCTGCTCGGAGGCGAGTAGCACGGCACCTGCGCCATCGCTCATCTGCGAGGAGTTGCCGGCGGTGACGGTGCCGCCGAACTGACCGTTGCGGAACACCGGGCGCAGCTTGGCCAGGCCTTCCGCGGACGAATCCGGGCGCGGGCCTTCGTCGGTGTCGACGATCCGGTCGCGGGTGATGATGCGGCGGCCGTCGGCGAGGTCCGGCTGGCGGGTACGCACGTCGTAGGGGCTGATCTCGTCCTTGAAGTCGCCGTTCTGGATCGCGGCGATGGCCTTCTGGTGCGAGGCGAGGGCAAAGGCGTCCTGGTCTTCGCGCGAGACCTTCCATTCCTCGGCGACCTTCTCGGCGGTGATGCCCATGCCGTAGGCAATGGCGACATGGTCGTTGTCGAACACGCTCGGGGCCATCGCGATCTTGTTGCCCATCATCGGCACCATCGACATCGACTCGGTACCACCGGCCAGCATCAGGTCCGAGTTGCCCAGGCGGATCTGGTCGGCGGCCATGGCCACCGCCTGCAGGCCGGAGGAGCAGAAACGGTTGACCGTCTGCGCGGCGATGGTGTCCGGCAGGCCGGCCAGCAGCACGCCGATCCGCGCCACGTTCATCCCCTGCTCGGCTTCCGGCATCGCACAGCCGATGATCGCGTCATCGATACGGTTGACGTCGACGCCCGGGGCCTGCGCAACCACCGAGCGCAGCACGTGGGCGAGCATGTCATCGGGGCGGGTATTGCGGAACATGCCCTTGGGCGCCTTGCCAACCGGGGTGCGGGTGGCGGCGACGATGTAGGCGTCCTGGATTTGCTTGGTCATTGCAGTGATCTCTCTGATAAGAATTGGAAGAGGTTGCCGGCCAGCGGCCGGCACTACCGTTTTCTTCCGTCAGTTCCGCAGCGGCTTGCCGGTCTTGAGCATGTGCGCGATGCGGGCCTGGGTCTTTTCCTGCTGGGCCAGTTCGACGAAGTGCTTGCGTTCCAGGGTCAGCAGCCACTCCTCGTCCACCAGCGTGCCGCGATCCACTTCGCCACCGCACAGCACGGTGGCGATGCGCACGGCGATCTCGTAGTCGTACGGGCTGATGAAGCGACCTTCCAGCATGTTGACCAGCATCATCTTGAAGGTGGCGATGCCGACGTCGCCGGCAACCTGGATGCGGCGGGCCGGCATCGGCGGACGGTAGCCGCCTTCGGCCAGCGCCAGCACTTCGGCTTTGGCGATGTAGAGCGCTTCGAAGCTGTTGAACACGACCTTGTCGGTCGCGCGCATCAGGCCCAGTTCCTGGGCGTTGACCGCCGAGTTGGAGACCTTGGCCATGGCCACGGTTTCGAAGGTCTTCTTCAGCTCGGCGAACACGTCGCCACCCGGACCGGCGGCCTGCGAGGCACGCACGGCCAGTTCCTTCAGGCCACCACCGGCGGGCAGCAGGCCGACACCGGCTTCGACCAGGCCGATGTAGCTTTCCAGTGCCGCCACGCTCTTGGCGCTGTGCATCTGGAATTCGCAGCCACCGCCCAGGGCCAAGCCGCGCACGGCGGTCACCACCGGCACCAGCGAATACTTGATCGCCTGGCTGGTGCGCTGGAAGTTGTGGACCATTTCCTCGAACTGCTCGACCTTGCCGGCCTGCAGCAGGCCCAGCGCACCGGCCAGGTCCGCACCGGCGGAGAAGGGTTCCTTCTGCTGCCAGATCACCAGGCCCTTGAAGCCCTGCTCGGCGCGCTTGATCGCTTCCTGCAGGCCATCGAGCACGTGGTCGGAAACGGTGTTCATCTTGGTCTTGAAGCTGACCACCGCGATGCCGTCGCCGTCGTGCCACATGCGCACGCCGTCGTTCTCGAACACGGTCTCGCCCTGGCTGAAGGTTTCACCCAGCAGCGGATCGGGGAAGCGCTGGCGCTGGTACACCGGCAGCGCCGAACGCGGCGGCTTGGCGTTGCGCGACGGGCTGTAGCTGCCTTCGGCGGCATGCACGCCATCGCGGCCATCGAACACCCAGTCCGGCAGCGGCGCATTGCTCATGCTCTTGCCGGCGACGATGTCATCGGCGATCCACTGCGCCACCTGCTTCCAGCCGGCGGCCTGCCAGGTTTCGAACGGGCCGAGCGACCAGCCGTAGCCCCAGCGGATGGCCAGGTCGACGTCGCGCGCGGTTTCGGCGATGTCGGCCAAATGGTAGGCGCTGTAATGGAACAGGTCGCGGAAGGTCGCCCACAGGAACTGCGCCTGCGGGTGCTGGCTTTCGCGCAGCTTGGCGAACTTCTCGGCCGGGTTCCTGATCTTGAGGATCTCGACCACTTCCGGCGCGGCGGTGCGATCGGCCGGGCGGTAGTCCTGCTTCTCCACGTCGAGGACGACGATGTCCTTGCCGACCTTGCGGAAGATGCCGGCACCGGTCTTCTGGCCGAGCGCGCCCTTGGCGATCAGCGCGTCCAGCCATTTCGGCGACTTGAAGAATTCATGCCACGGATCGTTGGGCAGGGTGTCGCCCATGGTCTTGATCACGTGGGCCATGGTGTCCAGGCCGACCACGTCGGAGGTGCGGTAGGTGGCCGACTTCGGGCGCCCGACGAGCGGGCCGGTCAGGCCATCGACTTCGTCGAAGCCCAGGCCGAATGCCTGCGTGTGGTGGATGGTGGACAGGATCGAGAACACGCCGATGCGGTTGCCGATGAAGTTCGGGGTGTCCTTGGCGTACACCACGCCCTTGCCCAGGGTGGTGACCAGGAACGCTTCCAGCCCTTCCAGCACCGACGCATCGGTGGTGCTCGCCGGGATCAGCTCGGCCAGGTGCATGTAGCGCGGCGGATTGAAGAAGTGCACGCCGCAGAAGCGGTGGCGCAGCTGCTCGGGCAGCACGTCGGCGAGCTTGTTGATGCCCAGGCCGGAGGTGTTGGAGGCCAGCACGGCGTGATCGGCCACGAACGGCGCGATCTTCTTGTACAGGTCCTGCTTCCAGTCCATCCGTTCGGCGATGGCTTCGATGATCAGGTCGCAGTCCTTCAACTGCTCCAGGCCCGTCTCATAGTTGGCCGGGGTGATCGCCTCGGCGTAGGACTTGCTGGCGAGCGGGGCAGGGCTGAGCTTGCCCAGGTTGGCGATTGCCTTGAGCACGATGCCATCGGCCGGACCTTCCTTGGCGGGAAGATCGAACAGCACGGTGTCGACGCCGGCATTGGTCAGGTGGGCCGCGATCTGGGCACCCATCACACCGGCACCCAGCACGGCGGCGCGGCGGACTAGCAGGGAATTGGACATGTCGATAAGCCTTTGGTTGTCTGGAAGCCGGGCAGCGCCCGGCTCTACGGGGTGGAGAGGGAGGTCGTCGGAGCGTCGATGACCGCGCTGGCGCGGAAACCGGCTTCGGCGAAATGAATCAGTTCGCGGGCGGCATGGGCACGATGCGCCGCTTCGGTGACACCGGCGGGTCGCTTGATCAGGCCGAAATCGGCCATCGCATAGGTCAGCGACCCGGCCAGGAAGTCCAGCCGCCAGTAAAGCTCTTCCTTGCTCAGCTCCGGCACGCAGGCCGCGATGGCCTTGCCGAAGTCGCGCAATACATGGCCGTAGTGGTCGGACAGGAACTTGCGCAGGTTGTCGTTCTTCTCGGCATAGGCGCGGGCGATCACCCGCACAAAGGCGCCGCCGGTCTGACGGTCCTGCGCCATGGCCAGGGCCGGTTCGACGAATGCGGCTAGCACCGGGCGCAGCTGGCCGGGATGCTCGCGGCGGGCGCTATCCAGCTGGGCAAGGCGGGCGGCGGTCATCTCGTCCATGCGCCGGCGGAACACCTCGTTGACCAGGTTTTCCTTGGATCCGAAGTGATAGTTGACCGCCGCGATGTTCACATCGGCCTGGCTGGTCACCTGGCGCAGCGAGGTACCGGCGAAGCCATGCTGGGCGAACAGCTCCTCGGCCGCGCCGAGAATGCGGTCCTTGGTGGAGAAATGAGCGGGCTTGGCCATGGGGCGGGCAGAGTTCAATCAAACGATTGTTTGATATTAGACCCGTGGCTGCGCGGGAGCATTGTGCGGCGCACAATGGGGCGGGGGATCCGTTCATGCGCCGCAGGGAGTGCCGGCCCATGGCTGGCAACCGCATACATCCCTGAATGGCCATCCATCCCCGGCCGGGCAGGGGCTGCCACGCATGGCGTGCCACTACCGTAGCGCCGGGCGACGCTGTAGAATTACGCCACGTATATAGGCTAAGCCCGCGTTTTGACGCGGGTTTTTTTCATGTTACTCTCGGGCCGATCAGTGGCCCGCCCAACGGAGAATTCCCATGGCGCTGGAGCGCACCCTTTCCATCATCAAGCCGGACGCCGTCGCCAAGAACGTCATCGGTGAAATCTACGCCCGCTTCGAAAAGGCCGGCCTGAAGGTCGTCGCCGCCAAGTACAAGCAGCTGTCCCGCCGTGAGGCCGAAGGCTTCTACGCCGTGCACCGCGAGCGTCCGTTCTTCAACGCGCTGGTCGAGTTCATGATCTCCGGCCCGGTGATGATCCAGGCGCTGGAAGGCGACAACGCCGTGCTGGCCCACCGCGACCTGCTGGGCGCCACCAATCCGAAGGAAGCCGCTGCGGGCACCATCCGCGCCGACTTCGCCGAATCCATCGATGCCAATGCCGCCCACGGCTCGGACTCGGTCGAGAACGCCGCGATCGAAATCGCCTACTTCTTCGCCGCGACCGAAGTCGTCTCGCGCTGAGAGTGATGCCGTGAACGAGGTCGTACAGCCAACCGCCATCCCCGTCGTGCTCGTCCCGAGCGCGCCGGTGGCCAAGCAGAACCTGCTCGACCTCGATCGCGAGGGTCTGGAGCGCTTCTTCGCCGACACGCTCGGCGAAGCGCGCTACCGTGCCCACCAGGTGATGAAGTGGATCCACCACCACTACGTCACCGATTTCGATGAGATGACCGACCTGGGCAAGGCGCTGCGCGCCAAGCTCAAGCAGCATGCCGAGGTCCTGGTCCCCAACATCGTGTTCGACAAACCCTCCGCCGACGGCACCCACAAGTGGCTGCTGGCGATGGGCAACGATGGCAAGAACGCCATCGAAGCGGTCTACATCCCGGACAAGAACCGCGGCACGCTGTGCGTGTCCTCGCAGGTAGGCTGCGCGCTGAACTGCACGTTCTGTTCGACCGCCACCCAGGGCTTCAACCGCAACCTCTCCACCGCCGAAATCATCGGCCAGGTGTGGGTGGCTGCGCGTCATCTGGGCAACATCCCGCACAAGCAGCGTCGTCTCACCAACGTGGTGATGATGGGCATGGGCGAGCCGTTGATGAATTTCGACAACGTCGTGCGCGCCATGAGCGTGATGCGCGACGACCTGGGCTACGGCCTGGCCAACAAGCGCGTGACCCTGTCGACGTCCGGCCTGGTGCCGCAGATCGACCGCCTGTCGGCCGAAAGCGACGTGTCGCTGGCGGTGTCGCTGCATGCGGCCAACGACGCGCTACGCGAGACCCTGGTCCCGCTCAACAAGAAGTACCCGATCGCCGAACTGATGGCCTCGTGCGCACGCTACCTGCGCGCCAACAAGCGTCGTGAATCGGTCACCTTCGAATACACCCTGATGAAGGGTATCAACGACCAGCCCGAACACGCCCGCCAGCTGGCGCGGCTGATGCGCCAGTTCGACAACGCCGTGCAGGCGTCGCATGCGGGCAAGGTCAACCTGATTCCCTTCAATCCGTTCCCGGGCACCCGCTACGAGCGCTCCGGCGACATCGAGATCCGTGCGTTCCAGAAGATCCTGCTGGATGCGCAGGTGCTGACGATGGTGCGACGCACCCGTGGCGACGACATCGATGCCGCCTGCGGCCAGCTCAAGGGCCAGGTGATGGATCGCACGCGCCGCCAGGCCGAGTTCAACAAGACATTGCAGGAAGGAAAAGGCCGGGATGCCGCTGCCTGATATCCGATTGCCAGCCGTTGTTTTCATCGCGCTGGCATTGGTCGGCTGCGGTAAACAAGGTGTGAGGGCGCCGTCTGGCCAATTGGCCGTCGCGCCGGTGTACGAGGTTCGCGACAATGCGTCGATCCGCCAGCGGGTCGGCTACCAGGACCAGATGACCCTGGCCACCGAGGCGTTCCGCGCCGGCCAGGTCCAGGCGGCCGAAAAGAAGGCCCGCGCGGCGGTGAAGATCGACGGCAGTCGCCCGGACGCCTACCTGCTGCTGGCCAACATCGCCAGCCAGCGCGGTGCCGACACCGAGGCCGGCAGCCTGTACCGCAAGGCCGTCGACGTGGCCCCCGGGCAGGGCGACGCACTCAACAACTATGGCGCGTGGCTATGTACTCATGGCCAGGCCGCCGAATCGCTGGTCTGGTTCGACCGCGCCATGGCGGCCCCGGGCTACGCTACGCCGGGCGCGGCGTTGGCCAATGCCGGCGGCTGCGCACTGGATGCGGGTCAGTCCGAACGGGCCGCCCGCGACCTGCGCCGTGCCATCGAACTGGACCCGACCAACGCTTATGCACTCGAGTCGATGGCACGCAGCGAGTACGCCCAGGGCCGGTATTTCGAGGCCCGGGCCTTCTCGCAACGTCGTCTCGCGGCTGCACCGGCCACACGTTCCGTGTTACAACTTGCGTCTCAAATCGAGGCGCAGCTCGGCGACGACGTGGCATCCGGTCGCTATCTGCAGCGAATTCGCAACGAATTTCCGCAGGATGCGGCACCTAATCCCCGGGGTTGAAGCATTGTGATTGATGACCAGACTGTGAACGCTTTTGATGCCGCGGCCGGCTGTGGAGCGCGTCTCCGCCAGGCGCGGGAAGCGGCAGGACTGACGCTCGAAGCAGTGGGGCAGCAGTTGCGCATGCCGATGCAGGTGGTGAAATCGCTTGAAGATGAGCAGTGGCAGCGCCTTGGCGCGCCGGTGTTCGTGCGCGGCCAGCTGCGCAGTTACGCGCGGCTGCTGAAGGTCGACCTGGGCGACGTGCTGGAACAGGCCAGCATCGGCCCGGTGGTGCCGCCGCAGCTGGTCAGCCATACGCATACCCCGCGGGCCCGCCGCATCGCCGAGAGTCTTGGTCGCCGGGTACTGTATGTCGGTATCACCGCCGTTCTGGCGGTGCCGGTGTGGTTTGCCACCCGTGGTCATTTCGATGGCAGCGCCCCCGCGCCCAGCACCGCTTCACTGGACGTTGTCCCGGCCGCGGTGCCGATGAGCGGCGGTCCGGCCCCGGCCGAGCCGGTCCGCCCGGACGCGGCCCCGATCGTGGCCACCCCGGCCACCCCGTCGGCGCCGTACCTGGCCTCGCTCACCCCGGTGCCGCGCCCGGCCGCCGCCGCGGCCACGCCGAGCGGCGCGCTCAGCCTGCAATTCAAGGGCGACAGCTGGGTGGACATCGCCGCCCCGGACGGCAGTACGGTCGAAAAGGCCTTGATCAAGTCCGGCGACACCCGCAGCTTCAGCCCTGGCCAGGTCGGGCGCATGACGCTCGGCAACGCCTCGGCGGTCGAGGTTCAGCAGGCCGGCACTATCGTCGACCTTTCGCCCTACCAGCGAGCCAACGTGGCACGCTTTACGGTATCCTCTGACGGCTCCGTGGCCCCAGTTCCGCACTGAGCCGCGTTTCCCAATCCAATTCAAACAGCTCCTCCTTCACAGGCGGGGCGAGAGTACGCATGGCGATCGACGACCTGCTCGACGAGCACGAACAAAGTGAACGCGTCCGCAGTTGGCTGCGGAAGAATGGTGTCAGCATCCTCGCGGGTGTGGCGATCGCGATCGGCGGCATCGCCGGTTGGCAGTGGTGGCAGAAGGAGCACAGCAACTCGCTCGCTGGCGCCAATGTCCAGTACCAGGCGGTGCTCAAGCACCTGCAGGACAAGAATCTGGCAGAGGCCGCCAAGGGCGTGAAGGCGCTCGACGACGGCAAGGCCAACATCTATTCGGACCTGGCCGCGCTGCAGCTGGCCAAGGCCCAGGTCGAGGCCGGCAAGAACGATGACGCGCTGGCGACCCTGCGCGCGATCAAGGCCGACCCGGAATTCCAGCCGGTCATCGAGCAGCGCATCGCGCGCCTGCTGCTGGCCACTGGCAAGCATGACGAGGCGCTCAAGGCGCTCGGCGACGCCACCGACAGTGCCAGCCTTGAAATCCATGGCGACGTGTTGATGGCGCAGGGCAAGCGTGACGCTGCCCGGGAACAGTATGAGAAGGCGCTCAAGACGCTGGACGTGGCAGCGCCGCAGCGGCGTCTGCTTGAAACCAAAGTGACGGATGCCGGTGGCAACGTCACCGATGCTGCGGAGTCGGTGTAATGAAGCAGATGGTCATGATCAAGCGCGTTGCCACCCTGGTCCTGTTGGGCGTGGCGTTGTCCGGCTGCACCACCGTCAAGGGCTGGTTCGCCGGCAAGGACGCGGCTGCCAAGAAGGCCCTCGAGCCGGCGGAACTGGTGAAGTTCGAGCCGACCGTCAAGGTCGACAAGCTCTGGAGCGTCAACGTCGGCAAGGGCGAGAAGCGTATCGGCGTGCGCCAGGGCCCGGCCGTGGCCGATGGCCGCGTGTATGCCGCGGCGATCTACGGTGGCGTGCACGCCATCGACCTGCAGACCGGCAAGAAGGTCTGGACCTGGGAGCCGGCCAAGGAAAAGAAGAAGCCCAAGCTGCGCCTGTCCGGTGGTCCCGGCGTCGGCGAAGGCCTGGTGGTGATCGGTACCCTCGACGGCCAGGTGATCGCGCTCGATGCCAACGACGGCACCGAAAAGTGGCGTGGCAAGGTGACCGGCGAAGTGATTTCCGCCCCGGCCGTTGCCCAGGGCATGGTGTTCGTCCGCAGCAACGACGGTCGCGTGACCGCGCTGGACGCCGGCAACGGCACCCAGCGCTGGTTCAACCCGCGTGAGCTGCCGGCCCTGACCGTGCGCGGCAACGCGGCGGTGGTGGCCGGCCCGGGCGTGCTGTTCATCGGCAACGATGACGGCAGCGTGTCCGCTCTGGCGATGACCGACGGCCGCACCGTGTGGGACCAGATGGTCGCCAACGGTGAAGGCCGCACCGAGCTGGAGCGCATGTCCGACGTGGACGGCGCCCCGGTGCTGGAAGGCAACACGCTGTTCGTGAGCAGCTTCAAGAGCCAGACCATGGCGATCGAAGGCCCGACCGGCCGTCCGCTGTGGACCCGTGACCATGGTGGCGCCGGTGGCGTGGCCCTGACCTCGGGCAATGTGTTCGTCACCGACAACAAGGGCGGCGTGTTCGGCCTGGACAAGAACAGTGGCACGGCGATGTGGTCGCAGACCGGCCTGGCCCGGCGCTCGCTGACTGGTCCGGCGCTGCAGGGCGACTATGTCGTGGTCGGCGACTACAAGGGGTATCTGCACTGGTTGCGGACCGACAATGGCGAGTTCGCAGCTCGCGCCAAAAGTGGCGGCGACGCCCTGCTGGCGCAACCGGTAGCCGCCGATGGGATTCTGCTGGTGCAGAACGTTGATGGAAAGCTGACCGCATTCCGGTTGGCACAATAAGGAGTTACCGCGATGCTGCCCTTGGTCGCCCTGGTTGGACGGCCGAATGTCGGCAAGTCCACGCTGTTCAATGCGTTTACCCGTACGCGCGACGCGCTGGTCCATGACCAGCCCGGCGTGACCCGGGACCGTAATTACGGTGTTTGTCGTCTTAACGAAGACCACCCGTTCCTGGTGGTCGATACCGGCGGTATCGCCGGTGAAGAAGAAGGTCTGGCCGGTGCTACCGCCCGCCAGGCCCGCGCCGCCGCCGCCGAGGCGGATCTGATCCTGTTCGTGGTCGATGCCCGTGAGGGCCCGATGGACGACGAGATCCTGGCGTGGCTGCGCAAGCTGGCGCGCCCGACCGTGCTGCTGATCAACAAGATCGACGGCATGAACGAAGATACCGTGCGTTCGGAGTTCGCCCGCTACGGCTTCGGCGAAATGCTGACCGTGTCGGCCGCCCATCGCCAGGGCCTGGATGATCTGCTGGACGAAGTGGTGGAGCGGTTGCCGGAAGAAGGCACCACCGAAACCCTCGACAACGATCCCGGTCGCGTGCGGATCGCCTTCGTCGGCCGCCCCAACGTGGGCAAGTCGACGCTGGTCAATCTGCTGCTCGGCGAAGAGCGCATGATCGCCTCCGAAGTGCCCGGCACCACCCGTGATTCGATCTCGGTGGACATGGAGCGTGACGGGCGCGAATACCGCCTCATCGACACCGCCGGCCTGCGTCGCAAGGCGCGCGTGGAGGAGGTGGTCGAGAAGTTCAGCGTGATCAAGACGCTGCAGGCCATCGAGCAGTGCCAGGTGGCCGTGCTGATGCTGGATGCGTCCGAAGGCGTCACCGACCAGGACGCCAGCGTTCTCGGCGCGGTGCTCGATGCCGGTCGCGCGCTGGTGGTGGCGATCAACAAGTGGGACGGCCTGACCGATTACCAGCGCGAACAGGCCGAAGCACTGGTCTCGCGCAAGCTGGGCTTCGTGCCGTGGGCGGAAGTGGTGCGCATCTCGGCCAAGCATGGCTCGGGCCTGCGTGAGCTGTTCCGCTGCATCCACGCCGCGCATGCCTCGGCCACGCACGAATTCAGCACCAGCGAAGTCAACAAGGCGCTGGAAGTGGCTTACGAGACCAACCCGCCGCCGGCGATCCGTGGTCACGTGTCCAAGCTGCGTTACGTGCATCCGGGCGGCTCCAATCCGCCGACCTTCATCGTGCACGGTACGCGCCTGAAGGATCTGCCGGAGTCGTACAAGCGCTATCTGGAGAACTTCTTCCGCAAGCGCTTCAAGCTGGTCGGCACGCCGGTGCAGTTCATCTTCCGCGAGGGTGTGAACCCGTACGAAGGCAAGAAGAACGTCCTCACCGAGCGGCAGGTCAAGCGCAAGCGTCGCCTGATCAAGCACGTCAAGGGCCGATGATGCAAAGAAGAGCCGGCGAAAGCCGGCTCTTCTGCATCCAAGGTAGCGCCGAGCCATGCTCGGCAGGCCACGCGCAGCGTGGCAATGATCGAAACCGGTAGCGCCGAGCCATGCTCGGCAGGCCACGCGCACCGTGGCAACGATCGAACCCGGTAGCGCCGAGCCATGCTCGGCAGGCCACGCACAGCGTGGCAATGATCGACCCGGTAGCGCCGAGCCATGCTCGGCAGGCTCTTGCGCGTGGCAGTTATCGGCGCTCGGAGCAGCCGAGCATGGCTCGGCTCTACCTTGCCCAATCCTCCTGTCGGTCTGCGCGATAATCCTTGCATGAGCACCGTCCCCGAACTCACCCCCGGCCAGGCCCGCGCACGCATCGCCCATGGCGCCCTGCTGATCGACGTCCGCGAGGCACACGAACGGGCCGGCGGCATGGCCGAAGGCGCGCTCGGCATCGCCAAGGGCGACCTGTTGGCCTCGCCGGCGACGCATCTGCCTGCCCCCGAGCGCGAGATCGTCCTCATCTGCCAGAGCGGCAAGCGCTCGCTCGACGCCGCGCTCGCCTTGCGGGATCACGGCTATGCCCACGTGGTGTCGGTCCTGGGTGGCACCACTGCCTGGCGCGCCGATGGCCTGCCGCTGGTGCAGCCGCTGCAGAGCGAGGCCGAGGCAGACTTCAACGAACGGTATGCGCGCCACCTGCTTTTGCCCCAGGTGGGCGTGGCCGGTCAGCAGGCATTGCTGGCCGCGCGCGTGCTGGTGGTCGGGGCTGGCGGGCTCGGCGCGCCGGCCGGTTTCTATCTCGCCGCCGCCGGGGTAGGGCACCTGCGCATCGCCGACGATGACGTGGTGGAGCGCAGCAACCTGCACCGGCAGATCCTCCATACCGACGCCAGCATCGGCACGCCCAAGGTGCTTTCGGCGCGCGAACGGCTGCTCGCGCTGAACCCTCACCTGGACATCGACGCGGTGCAGGCGCGCGTCACCTCGGCCAATGTGGATGCGTTGCTCGAGGGGGTCGACGTGGTGCTGGACGGTTCGGACAATTTCCCGCTGCGCTACCTGCTCAATGATGCCTGCATCCAGCACGGCATCCCGCTGGTGTACGGCGCGGTGGAGCGCTTCACCGGGCAGGTCAGCGTGTTCGATGCCGGCCGCCATCGCGGGCAGGCGCCCTGCTACCGCTGTCTGTTCCCGGAGCCGCCGCCGGCCGCGTTTGCCCCCAATTGCTCCGAAGCCGGCGTGCTCGGCGTGTTGCCGGGGATGGTCGGCCTGCTGCAGGCCACCGAAGTGCTCAAGCTCCTGCTGGGAATGGGCGAACCGCTGGTCGGGCGGCTGCTGACCTTCGATGCGCTGGGCATGCGTTTTCGTGAGGCGCGCCTGCGCCCCGACCCGGCCTGTCCGCTGTGCGCGCCGGGCACGGCTTTCCCCGGGTATATCGACTACGCCGCGTTCTGCAGCACCAGCTGATGCGGGCCGCGGGTCGCGGGTCGCAGGCCGCAGGTCGCGGGTCGTGGGTCGTGGGGCAGGGTAGAGCCGACCTATGGTCGGCTGCCTTTGGCGCGGTCTCCGGCCGGGCGAGCAGCCGACCATGGGTCGGCTCTACACGGCTTGCGTGGCGCCACGCGCTGTTTTCGGGACGATATGCCGAGTGCATCGCGTCATCGTTCTGTTTTCGGCACGATAAAACGTAACACGCACGCTACTTCCATCCGAAGCTTTGCCCTATCGTTGTCCCCATCAATGTAGTCCGGGGAAGCAACCGCATGGCGGTGGAAGCAGGTGCCAGTGAACTGGTGAAAGTCGTCGCCCTGCTGGGCGCGGCAGTGGTCATGGTGCCGCTGTTCCGTCGGCTCGGGTTGGGCTCGGTGCTGGGCTATTTCGCCGCGGGCCTGGCGATCGGTCCGTTCGGCTTCGGCTGGTTCGCCGACCCGCAGGCCATCCTGCATACCGCGGAACTGGGCGTGGTGATGTTCCTGTTCGTCATCGGGCTGGAGATGCGCCCTTCGCACCTGTGGGGGCTGCGCAATGAAATCTTCGGCTTGGGCACGCTGCAGATCGTGGTCTGTGGCGCGGTGCTCACCGGGGTGTGCATGCTGCTGGGCCTGCCGGTCAAAGTCGCCTTCATCGGTGCCTTCGGCTTCGTGCTGACCTCCACCGCCGTGGTGATGCAGCTGCTGGCCGAGCGCGGCGACATCGCCTTGCCGTCGGGCCAGAAGATCGTCTCGATCCTGCTGTTCGAAGACCTGCTGATCGTGCCGCTGCTGGCGGTGGTCGCGTTCATCGCACCGGTGCAGGCCGATGCCGGCGAAAGTTCGCGCTGGGTCAGCGTGGGCATCGGTGCCGGCGCGATCGTCGGGCTGGTGCTGGTCGGGCGCTTCCTGCTCAATCCGCTGTTCCGCATCCTGGCCGCGGCCAAGGCGCGCGAAGTGATGACCGCCGCCGCCTTGCTGGTCGTGCTCGGCGCAGCCCTGCTGATGCAGCTGGGCGGGCTGTCGATGGCGATGGGCGCGTTCCTGGCCGGCGTGCTGCTCAGTGAGTCCACCTTCCGCCACCAGATCGAAGCGGACATCGAGCCGTTCCGCGGCATCCTGCTCGGCCTGTTCTTCCTAAGCGTGGGCATGGCGCTGGACCTGACCGTGGTGGCCAACAACTGGCCGCTGATCGTGTCCGGTGTGCTCGCGCTGATGCTCGCCAAGGCGGCGTGCATCTACGCGGTGGCGCGGATCATGGGCAGCGATCACCGCCAGGCGCTGGACCGGGGCGTGGTGATGGCGCAGGGCGGCGAGTTCGCCTTCGTGCTGTTCTCGGCAGCTGCCGCGGCGGGCGTGATCGGGGTGGAAGTCAACGCCAACCTGACCGCGATCGTGGTGCTGTCGATGGCGCTGACCCCGCTGTTCGTGCTGCTGCACGACAAGCTGATGCCCGACCGGGTGATTTCGCTGGAGGGTGTTGAGGCGGCCGATGGCATGTCCGGCAGCGTGCTGATGATCGGCTTCGGCCGCTTCGGCCAGGTCGCCAGCCAGTCGCTGCTGGCGCGCGACGTGGATGTCACGATCATCGACAACGATATCGAGATGATCCAGAGCGCCGAGAAATTCGGCTTCAAGATCTACTACGGCGACGGCACCCGGCTGGACGTGCTGCACGCCTCCGGCGCCGGCGTGGCGCGTGCCATCGCCGTGTGCGTCAACGACAGTGCGCAGGCCGACCGCATCGTCGAACTGGTCGCGCACGAATTCCCGCAGGCCAAGCTGCTGGTGCGTTCCTTCGACCGCGAGCATTCGCTGCGCCTGATCCACGCCGGCGTCGATTTCCAGATCCGCGAGACGTTCGAGTCGGCGGTTGCGTTCGGCGAGGCCGCGCTGATCGAACTCGGTCTGGGGGAAGAGGATGCAGCGACCATCGCCCGCGAGATCCGTCGCCGCGACGCGGAACGTTTCGAGCTGGAAATGGCCGGCGGCGGGCTCATCGCCGGCGCGCACATGACATACGGCAACTCGCTGCCCGGCGTACCCACGCCGACGCCGTTCACCGCGCCCAAACGCAAGGCGCGCACCCTCAACGCGGACGCGTTGCCCGAGGAAGAATGACGATACGGTAGTGCCGGCCGCTGGCTGGCAACCCGGCGGACCCCGACCGGACGGATGCATTCGTCAGCCAGCACCCACCACGACCGGTGGGCGAGGGGGCCTGAATCAGTGACAATGCACGACCGTCGCCCCCACGCCTGCCGCCCTCGATGAGCTCACCGACCCCCGCACCCGCCGCCCCCGCCCGCATCCTGGACGGACGCCGCATCGCCGAAGACCTGCTGGACAGCCTCAAGGTCCGGGTCGATGCCCGTCTGGCCGCCGGTGGCAGCCGCCCGGGCCTGGCCGTGGTGCTGGTCGGCGGTGACCCGGCCTCCACCGTGTACGTGCGCAACAAGCGTCGCGCGGCCGAGAAGGTCGGTATCGAAGCCTTCGATTACGACCTGCCGGCGGGCACCACCGAGGCCGAGCTGCTGGCGCTGATCGATCAGCTCAACCACGATCCCAAGATCCACGGCATCCTGGTGCAGCTGCCGCTGCCGGGCATCCCCGACGCCAGCCGCCTGATCCACCGCATCGACCCGCGCAAGGACGTGGACGGTTTCCACCCGGAAAACGTCGGCCATCTGGCCCTGCGCGAGTTCGGGCTGCGCCCCTGCACGCCGCGCGGCATCGTGACCCTGCTGGGCCACACCGACCAGCCGGTGCGTGGCCGCAACGCCACCATCGTGGGCGTGAGCAACCATGTCGGCCGCCCGATGGGGCTGGAGCTGCTGATCGCCGGCTGCACCGTCACCAGCTGCCACAAGTTCACCCCGCGCGATGTGCTCGAACGCAGCGTGCGTGACGCCGACATCCTGGTGGTGGCGGTGGGCCGCCCGGGCATCGTCCCGGGCGAATGGGTCAAGCCCGGCGCGGTGGTGATCGATGTGGGCATCAACCGCCTGGACGACGGTCGTCTGGTCGGCGACGTGGGCTTCGAGGCCGCTGCCGAGCGCGCCAGCTGGATCACCCCGGTCCCGGGCGGGGTAGGGCCGATGACCGTGGCCACGCTGATGCAGAACACGATTGAGGCGGCCGAAGCGTTCTGAGCCGGGTAGTGCCGGCCGCTGGCCGGCAGCCCTGTAGCGCCGCCGAAGGGTCATGAGGTTGCCGGCCAGCGGCCGGCACTACCGCGGGGTGGCGTTGGCGGATTTATCGGTCGCCTTCCACCGTCCTGAACCGGCGTTTGCCGGCGCGACACAGCGTCGCATCCGCCCCCTGCCCAAGGCGGCCGAATCAGGGTAAAATGTCGCGCTTCCCCACATCTCGGGTATGCCGATGCTGCGCATCCAGGCTGAAGCTCTCACCTACGACGACGTCTCGCTCGTCCCCGCACACTCCCTGATCCTGCCCAAGGATGTCAGCCTGGAAACCCGGCTGACCCGCGACCTGCGGCTGAAGCTTCCGATCCTTTCCGCGGCCATGGACACGGTCACCGAAGCCCGCCTGGCGATCGCCATGGCCCAGCTCGGTGGCATGGGCATCATCCACAAGAATCTGAGCGTGGAACAGCAGGCCGCCGAAGTGGCCAAGGTCAAGAAGTTCGAGGCCGGTGTCATCCGCGACCCGATCACGGTCGGCCCGGAAACCACCATCCGCGACGTGCTGGCCCTGACCCAGTCGCGCAACATCTCCGGCGTGCCGGTGGTGGATGGCGGCGGCCAGCTGGTCGGCATCGTCACCCACCGTGACATGCGCTTCGAGACCGAGCTGGACGATCCGGTCCGCCACATCATGACCAAGAAGGATCGCCTGATCACGGTCAAGGAAGGCGCCGCCTCCGATGAAGTGCTGCAGCTGCTGCACCGCAACCGCATCGAGAAGATCCTGGTCGTCAACGATGAGTTCGCCCTGCGCGGCCTGATCACCGTCAAGGACATCCAGAAGAACACCGACTACCCCAACGCCGCCAAGGACACCGCCACCCGCCTGCTGGTCGGCGCGGCCGTCGGCGTCGGTGGCGATACCGACCGCCGGGTCGAGGCGCTGGTCGCCGCCGGGGTGGACGTGCTGGTGGTGGACACCGCGCACGGCCATTCGCAGGGCGTGCTGGACCGCGTCAGCTGGGTCAAGAAGCACTTCCCGCAGGTGCAGGTCGTCGGTGGCAACATCTGCACCGGTGAAGCCGCACTGGCGCTGCTGGACAGCGGCGCGGACGCGGTCAAGGTCGGCATCGGCCCGGGCTCGATCTGCACCACGCGCGTCGTCGCCGGTGTCGGCGTGCCGCAGATCACCGCGATCGACCTGGTCGCCGAGGCGCTGCAGGACCGCATCCCGCTGATCGCCGACGGTGGCATCCGTTACTCCGGTGATATCGGCAAGGCGCTCGCCGCCGGTGCCTCCACCATCATGATCGGTGGCCTGCTGGCCGGTACCGAGGAATCGCCCGGCGAGACCGAGCTGTTCCAGGGCCGCTCCTACAAGAGCTACCGCGGCATGGGCTCGCTGGCCGCGATGGAGAAGGGGTCCAAGGACCGCTACTTCCAGGACGCTTCCAGCGCCGACAAGCTGGTGCCCGAAGGTATCGAAGGCCGCGTGCCGTATCGCGGCCCGGTCGGCGGCATCATCCACCAGCTGATGGGCGGCCTGCGCGCCACCATGGGCTACGTGGGCTGCGGCACCGTCGAAGACATGCGCAGCAAGCCGAAGTTCGTCAAGATCAGCGGCGCCGGCCAACGTGAGAGCCACGTCCACGACGTGCAGATCACCAAAGAGCCGCCGAACTACCGCGCCTGATGC
The DNA here is from genome assembly GCF_031995405.1 of Stenotrophomonas sp. Classification (GTDB taxonomy): domain Bacteria; phylum Pseudomonadota; class Gammaproteobacteria; order Xanthomonadales; family Xanthomonadaceae; genus Stenotrophomonas. Next base: position 31,235 of record NZ_DAMAGC010000023.1, read on the forward strand.
GGCATGAGCAAAGAGGAACGAGGAAGCAGATTCCCGTTCCTCTTTCTCTATCCGCCGCCGGTAACGACGCTGTGTTTCCCGTATTTACTCCTGCATTGCCCGGGCACCATGACCAACATCCATAACGACAAGATCCTCATCCTCGATTTCGGCTCCCAGTACACCCAGCTGATCGCGCGCCGCATCCGCGAGCTCGGCGTGTACTGCGAGATCTGGGCATGGGACCACAACCCGGCCGACATCGCCGCGTTCGGCGCCAAGGGCATCATCCTGTCCGGTGGCCCGGAATCGACCACGCTGCCAGGCGCGCCTGCCGCACCGCAGGAAGTGTTCGACAGCGGCCTGCCGATCTTCGGCATCTGCTACGGCATGCAGACCCTGGCCGCCCAGCTCGGTGGCGCCACCGAAGCGGCCGACCAGCGTGAATTCGGCCATGCCGAAGTCAACGTCGTGCACCCCGATGCGCTGTTCAAGGGCCTGAGCGACCACGGTGGCGAGCCGAAGTTGAATGTCTGGATGAGCCACGGCGACCACGTCTCCGTCGCCCCGCCGGGCTTCACCGTCACCGCCGTGACCGATCGCATTCCGGTGGCCGCGATGGCCAACGAAGAAAAGCGCTGGTACGGCGTGCAGTTCCACCCGGAAGTGACCCACACCCTGCAGGGCCAGGCGCTGCTGCGCCGCTTCGTGGTGGACGTGTGCGGCTGCGAAACCCTGTGGACCGCCGCCAACATCATCGACGACCAGATCGCCCGCGTGCGCGAACAGGTGGGCGATGACGAAGTGATCCTGGGCCTGTCCGGCGGCGTCGATTCGTCCGTCGTGGCCGCGCTGCTGCACAAGGCGATCGGCGACAAGCTGACCTGCGTGTTCGTCGATACCGGCCTGCTGCGCTGGCAGGAAGGCGACCAGGTGATGGCGATGTTCGCCGAGCACATGGGCGTCAAGGTGATCCGCGTCAACGCGGCCGACCGCTACTTCGCCAAGCTGGAAGGCGTGAGCGATCCGGAAGCCAAGCGCAAGATCATCGGCAACCTGTTTGTGGACATCTTCGATGAAGAGTCCAACAAGTTGAAGAACGCGAAGTGGCTGGCGCAGGGCACTATCTACCCCGACGTGATCGAGTCGGCCGGCAGCAAGACCGGCAAGGCGCATGTGATCAAGAGTCACCACAACGTGGGCGGCCTGCCGGAGCACATGAAACTGGGCCTGGTCGAGCCGCTGCGCGAGCTGTTCAAGGACGAAGTACGTCGCCTCGGCGTTGAGCTTGGCCTGCCGCGCAGCATGGTCTACCGCCATCCGTTCCCGGGCCCGGGCCTGGGCGTGCGCATCCTCGGCGAAGTGAAGCGCGAATACGCCGAACTGCTGGCCAAGGCCGACGCCATCTTCATTGATGAACTGCGCAAGGCGGACCTGTACGACAAGACCAGCCAGGCGTTTGCCGTGTTCCTCCCGGTGAAGTCGGTGGGCGTGGTGGGGGATGCGCGAGCTTATGAGTGGGTGATTGCGCTGCGTGCGGTGGAGACGATTGATTTCATGACGGCGCATTGGGCGCATCTGCCGTATGACTTCCTGGGTACGGTGAGTAACCGGATCATCAATGAGTTGCGGGGGGTGTCGCGGGTTGTTTATGACATTTCGGGGAAGCCGCCGGCGACGATTGAGTGGGAATGAGTTGAAAGCACGAGGGCGCCGAGAGGCGCCCTTTTTCCTTTGTGCTTTCAGGTTGGGCATTCTTCTTATCTGAAGAGGGCGGTCGGAAAGGAGCTGCCTTGAGCGCTCGTCGAAAAGATGAGCCGCTTCAATGCAGCCGAGTACTCCTTCAACAAACTGGAAGCGTGAGGGGGCCGAAACTCAGGCGCTAGATCATCATTGATCTGTTCGCGGAAAACTCCAAAGAAAAATCCACTTCACGGAAGTACCAAGTAGCTTGTGCGTGCCACCAACTAGCCCGACTTAAGCGGGTCGACTGGTGGTAAGAATGGCAAGGCCCACGTGATCAAGAGCTACCATGATGTCGGCCCCTGACCGAGCACATGAAGCTCGGCCTGCAGGGGTAGCCGAAAAAATGTGGCCGTGCGCGCCTTGACGGCACGCCGAGCTCGGAAAGGTCGCGGAAAGCTGCCGAAGGAAGGATGGCGACCGCAGCAACACTACCCCTTGGGAAGCAGATCTTGCGTGAGCATAGCGCGCGGCTCCGACCAGGCCTGGGGCGAAGTTGTTAGCCCATCGCAGGTCGGTGCGACGAAGGCCTGTCAGGAACGAGGTGCCGAGGGCGGCCTGACGCGCAACACAGAGGCTCCTAGCTCGCTCTGCAGTACCGAGGCTTCACCGGTCTGGCTCAGTGCATGCGTGCATAGACGACAAGGGTGCTGTTTCGAATCCCGGCGGGTCACCTGAACCGCCCTCTGTTCGCATATAGATGTCGTCCGAGGCCGTTAGGGTGCCCAAACACTCGAAATGACATTGATTTTTCTAGAAATTACTTGGCGATCCGTGATTTTATGTATGCTCATTGGTGCAAGGGCAAAAGCGCAAGGAGAGTGGGGGTGAAACTGCAGCGAGCGAGGGTGATGAACTGCTTGAAATCATGGGTGCCGCGTCGTTCGATATAGAAATATGTAGATCATGATGGTTACCCTTTGGGGAAAGAAGGGTGGGCGTACTACAGTTCCACCGAAGCCGCAACTAGACTGGGATTTCCCTCGTTGCGCCGCAAAAGTACGCGCGTTTCAGCTCCAGCTAGATTACGATTGGCTTGGTCATGATCGGGACTGTCACCGGAAGTGAAGTCAAATTCGTCCATTATGGTCGTATCCGTCATTGCCATTCATAAATATTGTTGAAACGACGGCATTAACTATTTGGAGGAAGGCCTTGAGATGAAAATTCTAGCCTACAATCCCGGCCATGATGGAGCGGTTGCCCTACTCGAGGACGATCAACTGGTGATGTCGATCGAGGCGGAGAAGGACTCGAATTACCGTTACTCCTCTGTATCAATTCCGGATGTATTGGATGCTTTGGGGGAAGTCGACGATATTCCAGATGTCATCTGTGCAGGCGGGTGGTGGCCTCGAGATCACCATGAATATCTGCACGGATCAAAGATCTATGCTGGGTACCGCGGAATTTCAAATGACGATGTGATCATTAGTCGTAAGCGATTTTTTCAGAAAGAGATCAGGTATTTTTCGTCGTCGCATGAGCGTGCTCATATCCTCTGTGCCTTTGGCATGTCGCCCATACCCAGCGGAACTCCCTGCTACGCACTGGTATGGGAGGGCGCAATCGGTGCGTTCTATGAGATTGATTCTAATCTAAATATTAGGCTGATCGCGGATGTATTGAATCAGCCTGGCAATCGATACGGGCTGCTATACGGGCTCGCCGACCCTAGCTTTCCCAAGGACGGCGAATATCCGCGCACCTCTGACGCCGGAAAGCTCATGGCTCTGGCTTCTTTCTCAAACCGCGGTGTTCCAACTGAGGGTGAAATTGGTCTCATGGAATTTCTACTCGATGGGCCATTTAGAAAGCTAAGCGAGCTCAAACATGGCACGCCTCACTTGAATGTGGGTCTAGATGATCAGGAGTTCAGGAATTTTTCTGGGATCTACAGTGATGCCATCTTCAATAAGTTCTATCGGTTCGCGAAAGCGAATCTAAAGAAAGGGTGGCCGTTGGTGATTTCGGGCGGATGTGGACTCAACTGTGATTGGAATTCAAAGTGGCGGCAGACCGGCCTATTCGCAGATGTTTTTGTCCCCCCTGTCGCAAACGACTCTGGATCCGCAATTGGCACCGCAATCGACGCTCAGTTTCGCTTCACGGGAAATCCGAAGATCGAGTGGGATGTATACAGTGGACTTGCTTTCCGTTCAGGGCGGAATTTCGCCGAAGGGAAATACGAGATTTGGGAGGAGGGATGTGTCGACGTCGCGAGTCTGTTAGCGAACGATCTGATCCTGGGATGGGTCAGTGGAAAATACGAAATCGGTCCCCGCGCGCTTGGCAATCGATCTATCATCGCCGCACCCTTTAAAGGCAGTACCAGGGAGCGTCTAAACGAGATCAAGCAAAGGGAACAATTCCGCCCGATCGCCCCCGTATGTTTGCAGGAGGACGCTGAAGAGCACTTCGGCTGCAATCGCGAAAGTCCGCACATGTTGTTCACTTTCAGGGCCAAGACGGATGCGTTGAGGGCGGTCACTCACGTGAACGGTACGGCGCGAATTCAGACCGTCACCCGTACATCAAATATGCGCCTGTATGAGCTGCTTGTCGCCTTCAAGGCGCTGACCGGCTATGGCGTGCTGTGCAATACTTCGCTCAATTTCAACGGTAGGGGGTTCATCAACAATATTTCCGATTTGGATGAATATGCTGTGAAACATGGGCTAGACGGTTTCGTGGTCGAGGGTCGGGCATATCTGCTGTTAACTTCTTCGAGATACCAAGCATATAGGCAAAAGTTCAGCCTGATTCCGGCTCCTGGGTCATAGTTGCACCAAGTGGATTTGACCCGGCCCGAGAAATAAGAAGTTTTTGCCTGTTGGTATTCTCAGTCAAATCGATAACAGCCAACTGTGAATATAAAAGATGAATTCATACCCAGAGGGTTTCGAGGAAGATCACCGGTTGCGGTCCCTTTTCGTTCGCGACCTTTTACGCTATGAACTCGATGGGGAATTAAGCCCCCGCGATCTTCGTGATTCAATGGAAGTGACGATTCCGAAAACACTGATCAGGTATTGGCATGACGAGAGTGATGTACCAGACGACGTGAACGATTGCCTCAGGAGTTGGGACCGACTGTCGACGGAGGGTGTCGTGCTTCAGATGTTCAACGACACATCTGCTGCAGCATATATCGCGCAGCGATATGGGATTCCGGAGATGACAGCATTCTCGCGCTGCCGCCATCCAGCGATGCGTTGCGACTACTTCCGGATGTGCGCTCTGGCTTGGGAGGGTGGACTCTATGTGGATGCCGACGATGTGCTCTTAGGTGACGATTGGAAGTACCTTTTTCATGACGCGGCGCTCAAGCTGCAGCCGCTGTGCTATGACATTCTGGCTGCTGGAATGGTTCCGGCGACCGAGTTCTGGCAGAGGGATGCAAAGACAGATGAGCGGGTGTTTTACGTAAACAACGATCCCATCGCCGCACCTCCCGGTCATCCTGTACTTCTGCGTGCGCTGGCGAATTCAACAGAGAAGCTCCTGTGCGACGACGGTCTCCCCGAAATTCAGGCTACCACTGGGCCCGGTAACCTCACCGCTGCCTTGGTGGCCCATGCCAGGGATCTGGTCAATGCAAATGCGCCATTCGACTTCGAGTTGCTGAAGGACTGGGATGCCATTGCTGAAACCCGCTGGCACCTGTCTTATCGAGGAGACGCGCGCAACTGGCGGAACATGGATCATGGGTGACATAGTCTTCTCCTCTGGAAACCGCAAATGAATCTGACGGAGGTCTCAAGCGCATTGGGCGGATTCCTGTTTCGGGCGTCGCGCTTGCTTTTTGGACTTCTTCCGAGGTTCAAGATTTCCGCGTTTGGGCCGGGCGCCGATGAAATTGGGGCGATCATTGTCGTTAACCTTGATCGGCAGCCAGAAAGATGGCGGCGTGTAACGCAGGAGCTGAGGCGGTTTCGAACACGCAGCGGAGTTCCGTTGGAAGCCGTTGCAATGCGCTTCTCAGCAGTGGACGCCCGTGACGGGAGTGCCGTTGCACCCACGGCCGACGTTGATCCGATTTACAGCGTTGGTGATCAACTGTTTGTCCAGCCGGATTCTCGGCTTGAGCGTTGCTTTTCCCTTCACGAACCGATCACCATGACGCGACAGGAAGTCGCGGTGGCTAGGTCGCATATTGAGGTTTGGAAGGCCATCGTGGCCGGCGACAACGAGTATGTCCTTGTCCTTGAGGACGATGTTTGGTTTCGATGGAATGCTGCGCTGACGATCTCTCGGGGCTGGCAGGCAGCTCTTCGGCGCAGTAAGGAAGATGGCGGTCCGCGAATGCTCTACTTGTCGTATCAGGATGCAGGAGGTACTGCGGAGCGCATCGATGAATGCGAGTTTCTTTTCCGGCCGGTACGAGGGCTTTGGTTTCTTTCGGGCTACGTTCTTTCTCGGGGTGGCGCGGCCGCGCTGCTTCGGGCAATGCCAGTAGTTGGCCCGGTAGATCTGTGGATGAACTATCGCTTCGGTGAGCTCGGTTCACTCGCACTGCCTTCGCCAGCGATACTACAACGCCACGATGCGGGCTCCGATAACGCCTACTCCGCGCTTCCGTACCTAGCTCGTGCTGGAGCTATCGACGCGCGCAGCTTTCCAGCATCTCCTCCAGAGTCGAGTGCACAAGTCATTATGGTTTGGACGGGGCGTGGAGAGAGAGAGGGTCTAGCGATGGCGCTTGCCATGCTCGGTTTTCGCGTTCGGGTATTTGATGGTGATGAGGAGCCTTTACGGGCAGAAGTAGTGTTGGAGCTCCTCGTCGCGTTTGACGCTCTCGTTGACGTCCCGCTTGCGGCTTGTGCGTTGCATGCTGTAATCGATAAGAGTGATGCAAAATTCTTCGTCGAAGCCGACGGAGTCTTGCCTTCTACAATGCTCATCGATGGCTTGCCGTGCTCAAGAACGGTGCGGCTGATGAATGAACAATCGGGAGACCAGCGCTGGAAGCCGATTTGTGAAGTTCTAGGGATTCCTTTACCTGTGCAGCCGTTCCCCGTCGGCGCCCCAAGAGATCACAGAGTTTTCCGGGATGATCGTCCAGTCACCGGCGAGTCTGCGCTTTCAGGATCGTCTTGGACACCGGCCTTCATGGATGAGTCGCCATGGATTTTGCCGACAAGTAGTCACTGGAGGCCGCGCGCTCCAGGAGGCCGCGCGGCCCCTGCGGCTGGACAATGCCTCGTGCGGGAAGATATGAGGGCGGCCGCGAGTAGTTCCATTGCGGTCATGAACGAAACGTTTCCGGGGAATTTGGCGTCATTCGCAGAAGATGGTTTTGTGTGTGACGAGGAAGGCGCCCACCTATGTCTCGTCAGACGCCTCCGCGACGGAAAGCCGTACTGCTCAGGTGCTTTCGCATCGATTGGGACTTTCCCATATGGACGATTCGAGGCTGAAATGAGGGCCGCTCGAGGGCCGGGCGTGGTCACTGGCTTCTTCCTACACCGTAATGCGCCGCGGCAGGAAATCGACATCGAGATCATGGGGGACGACCCACGGAGCATGCTAGTCAACGTTTACTACAACCCTGGAGACGACTTGGCGGCGATGAATTACGGCTATCGAGGGGCTCCTTGTCGCGTTGAGCTCGGCTTCGATGCCGCTCAGGATTTCCATCGTTACACGATTGATTGGAGGCCTGGACTTATTGTGTGGTCGGTCGACGGAATAGTGGTACATGAGCGTGTTGGATGGGACCCTAGCCCTGTTCCGCATCTGCCGATGCGCTTTTATGGAAATCTCTGGGCTCCGTGTTCTGAGGATCTCGCCGGAAGGATTGATCCGACGACCTTGCCTGCGAGGGCAACGTTCAGGAATGTTGCAGTTTGGACCTGACTCATTACTTGCCAGCTTGGTTGTCGACGCAATTTGCTATTGGTGCTGGAGTGGAGAAAGGGAGGCGCGCTCCGAGAAACTAGTGGAGCATCCTTGCAGCTATGGTTGCACTCCAACTCGGATGCCGTCTCCCAGGGGACATTTCCGTTTCACAACTGGGTATAGGCAGATTTGGTGAGAGCCGTCGTGCTAAAGGCACTCGCGCCTCCGGCCCATCGCGCGGCGTTAGCCGGCCGACAGTGGCTCGGTCGAAGAACAGGCCACGGCCGGAATCGATGACTGGCTCAAGGATGCGGCGCCATTGCTGGCGCGGTTGGCGTATAGCGTGCCTTGTCCGATCTCGGACATGACCTAGGTGCTAGGGCGACGCGGGTGGGTTGGCGGGACTGTAGAAAACTTGGGGCTGGCGTATACGTCGGACGGGTTGGCCGCACGCTTAGCCTGGAATCTTGCCGGATGCGCAGAGCACCGTATTCAGGCTGGTCCTCCCCAAGCCGGATTCACTGCCCATCCCATACGGAGGCGTACTCACGACGTTTGAGGTTCACGAAGATCCAACGTCATCGCAAGGGCTGACGATCTACGCCGCGCATCACCGTGATCGGGCGCTGGGTGTGGCGGGGCGGTTACTGCTTGAAGATCTGGGTCGACGTGTGGTCTCCTGATTAAGTAAATCGTCCGAAAAAGCGCAGCTCGAAATCGCTCGCCTGCCTCCGACAGCCGAAGTCTGGCTGCGGTTCGATGAGCAAAAACAAACGGCCCGCTTTGCGAGCCGTTTGTTTGCGTGCCTGCCAAGGCGTCCGAGCATGGCTCGGACCTACCTCAGATATGCAACGCATGCCCCAACGCACGCAGCGCCGCTTCCTGCACCGCCTCACCCAGCGTCGGGTGCGGATGGATCGTCCCGGCGATGTCTTCCAGCGTGGCGCCCATCTCAATCGACTGCACGAAGGCGATCGACAGCTCCGAGACCTGCACGCCCACCGCCTGCCAGCCGAGGATGCGATGGTCGCTGCTCCGCGCGACGACGCGCACGAAGCCATCGGTGGATTCCAGCGACATCGCACGGCCATTGGCCGCGAACGGGAACAGCGCGACCTTGGTCTCGACGCCCTGCGCCTTGGCTTCGTCCGGTGACAGCCCGACCACCACGATTTCCGGATCGGTGAAGCACACCGCCGGAATCGCGGCCGGCACGAAGTGCCGCTTCTTGCCGCTGACGATCTCGGCCACCAGTTCGCCCTGCGCCATCGCCCGGTGCGCGAGCATCGGCTCACCGGCGACATCGCCGATGGCCCACACGTTGCGCATCGAGGTCTTGCACTGGTCGTCGATCTTGATCGCCTTGCCGGTCAGATCCAGCTGCAGCGATTCCAGATTGAAGCCGTCGGTCTTCGGGCGGCGACCCACCGCGACCAGGATCTGGTCGGCGTCCAGCGCGATTTCGTTACCGTCCTTGTCGCGCACGCGCAGCTGGCCGTTGTCGGCCAGGCCGAGCACGCTGTGGCCGGTCAGCAGCTTCACGCCGGACTTCTCCAGGTGCGTGGCCACCGGCTTGGTCAGCTCGGCGTCGTAGGCCGGCAGGATGCGCTCCTGGGCCTCGACTACGGTGACCTCGCAGCCGAGCTTGCGGTACACCGTGCCCAGCTCCAGGCCGATGTAGCCGCCACCGACGACGATCAACTGCTTGGGCAGCGAGGTCGGCGAGAGGGCTTCGGTGGAGGAGATGACCTTGCCACCGAACGGCAGGAACGGCAGTTCCACCGGCACCGAACCGGTGGCCAGCAGCAGGTGCTCGCAGGTGATGCGCAGCGTGCCGCCGTCTTCGGCGGCGCCGGCGATCTCGACGGTCTTGCCGTCGACGATCGTGGCCCAGCCCTTGATCAGCTGCGCGCCGTTCTTCTTCAGCAGTGCGCTGACGCCGCCGGTGAGCTTCTTGACGATGCCGGCCTTCCACGCCACGGTCTTGGCCAGGTCCAGCGACGGGGCCTGCACGCTGATGCCCAGCGGCGAGGTGCCCGCCGCATACGCGGTGACCTTGGCGAATTCCTCGGCGGCATGGATCAGCGCCTTGGACGGGATGCAGCCGATGTTGAGGCAGGTGCCACCCGGATTGACGCCCTCGACCACGATGGTCTTGACGCCGAGCTGGCCGGCGCGGATGCCGGCGATGTAACCGCCGGGACCGCCGCCGATGATCAGCAACTGGGTTTGAAGGGTATTGGACATCGCTTACTCCACGAACAGCAGGGCCGGGGTTTCCAGGCGCGTACGGATGGCCTGCACGAACTCGGCCGCATCCATGCCATCGACGATGCGATGGTCGAACGAGGACGACAGATTCATCAGCTTGCGCGCCACCACCTGGCCCTCGCGGAACATCGGGCGTTCGATGATGCGGTTCACACCGACGATCGCCACTTCCGGATGGTTGATGATCGGCGTAGAGACCACACCGCCAACGGCACCGAGGCTGCTGATGGTGATGGTCGAGCCGGACAGCTCCTCACGCGTTGCCTTGCCCACACGCACGGCATTGGCCAGGCGCGCGATCTCGGTGGCGGTCTGCCACAGGTCCAGCGATTCGGCATGCGCGACCACCGGCACCGACAGGCCGACCTCGCTCTGGGTCGCGATGCCCAGCTGCACGCCTTCATAGCGGGTGACGATGTTGGCCTGGTCATCGAACCGGGCGTTCATCTGCGGGAAGTCGCGTGCGGCCAGCACCACGGCGCGTGCCAGCAGCGGCAGCAGGGTCAGCTTGCCGCGCTCCTTGGCCCAGCGCTCGTTGAGCTTGGCACGCAGGGCTTCCACTTCCGTGACGTCGATTTCTTCCACATCGGTGCTGTGCGGAATGGTCGTCCAGGACTGCTGCATCTTCTGCGCGATCTTGCGGCGCAGGCCCATGATCGGCACCTGCTGCTCGCCGGTACGGCGTGCGTAGCTGCGGCCGCCGGCACTGCCACCGACCGGCTGCGCCTTGCCACCGGCGGCGGCGTAGGCATCCAGATCGGCCTGCAGGATGCGCCCGCCCGGGCCGGTGGCCGGCACGTAGCGCAGTTCGATGCCCAGGTCCCACGCGCGGCGGCGCACGGCCGGCGAGGCCAGCGGCGCTTCACCGGCGTTGAGCACGCCGTTGGTGACAGCGCCACGCTCGTCGCGCTTGGCGGCAGGGGCGGGGGCGGGCGCTGCGGCGGCCTTGGCCGGGGCGGCAACGGGTGCAGCTTCAACCTCAGCAGGCGCAGGCGCGGGCGCGGCAGCCTTGGGTGCAGCAACCGGCTCGGCAGGCGCGGCGGCAGCCGGCGCACTGGCGGCGCTGGCATTGCCGGCACCGTCCACTTCCAGGCGGATCAACTCGCTGCCGACGGCCATCATCTGGCCGGGCTTGCCGCCCAGCGAGACGACGGTGCCAGCCACGGGCGAGGGGATCTCGACCATGGCCTTGTCGGTCATGACCTCGGCCACGACCTGGTCTTCGGCGACCGGGCCACCGACCTCGACCTTCCAGGTGATCAGTTCGACTTCGGCGATACCTTCACCGATGTCCGGCATCTTGATGACGTGATGTCCCATGGTTCAGTCCTCCAGCACGCGCTGCATTGCATCGATGACCCGGGATGGACCCGGGAAGTAGTCCCATTCCTGCGCGTGCGGATACGGGGTGTCCCAGCCGGTGACGCGTTCCACCGGGGCCTGCAGGTGGTAGAAGCAATGCTCCTGCACCAGCGCGACCAGTTCGGCGCCGAAGCCGCAGGTGCGGGTGGCTTCGTGCAGCACGATGCAGCGGCCGGTCTTCTTGACCGAGGTGACGATGGCCTCCAGGTCCAGCGGCCACAGGCTGCGCAGGTCGATCACTTCGGCATCGATGCCGGCATCTTCGGCGGCGGCCTTGGCCACCCACACGGTGGTGCCGTAGGTGATGATCGTCAGCGCCTTGCCTTCGCGGGCGATGGCGGCCTTGTCCAGCGGGACGTTGTAGTAGCCCTCGGGCACCAGGTTGTCCGGGTACTTGGACCACGCGGTGACCGGGCGGTCGTGGTGGCCGTCGAACGGGCCGTTGTACAGGCGCTTGGGCTCCAGGAAGATCACCGGATCGTCGTTCTCGATCGAGGCGATCAGCAGGCCCTTGGCGTCGTACGGGTTGGAGGGCATGACGGTGCGCAGGCCGGTGGCGTGGGCGAAGATCGCCTCCGGGCTCTGGCTGTGGGTCTGGCCGCCGTAGATGCCGCCGCCGCACGGGGTGCGGAACACCAGCGACGAGGTGAAGCTGCCGCCGGAGCGATAGCGCATGCGTGCCGCTTCGGACACGATCTGGTCGTAGGCCGGGTAGATGTAATCGGCGAACTGGATTTCAGCGACCGGGCGCAGGCCGTAGGCGGCCATGCCGATCGCCGCGCCGGCGATGCCGTTCTCGGAAATCGGTGCATCGAACACGCGCTGCTTGCCGTACTTGGTCTGTAGGCCGTCGGTGCAGCGGAACACGCCGCCGAAGTAGCCCACGTCCTGGCCGAAGACCACCACGTTGTCGTCGCGTTCCAGCATCACGTCCATCGCCGAGCGCAGCGCCTGGATCATGGTCATCGGCGTACCGCCGGTGTTGTTCTGTTCAATCCCGCTCATGTGTTCAGACTCCCAACTGCTGACGCTGGCGACGGAGGTGTTCGGGCATGTCCTTGTAGACGTCTTCGAACATGAGCGCCGCGCCGGGACGGTTGTCGCTGCCGAGCAACCCGTGGGTTTCGGCTTCCTTGAGGGCACGCAGGATCTCGGCATCCAGTTCGGTGCGGAGCGCGTCGTGCTGCTGCTCGCTCCACAGGCCGCGCTTGATCAGGTGCTGCTTCAGGCGGTCGATCGGATCGCCGAGCGGGAACTGCTGCGCGTCGTCGGCAGGGCGGTACTTGGAGGGATCATCCGAGGTCGAATGCGGGCCGGCGCGATAGGTGACCCATTCGATCAGGGTCGGGCCCAGGTTGCTGCGGGCGCGCTCGGCGGCCCAGCGCGAGGCCGCATACACGGCCAGCAGATCGTTGCCGTCCACACGCAGCGACGGAATGCCGTAGCCGACGCCGCGCGCGGCGAAGGTGGTGTTCTCGCCGCCGGCGATGGCCTGGAAGGTGGAGATCGCCCACTGGTTGTTGACCACGTTGAGCACGACCGGGGCGCGGTACACGTGCGCGAAGGTCAGCGCGGCGTGGAAATCGCCTTCGGCGGTGGCGCCATCACCCACCCATGCGGTGGCGATGCGGGTGTCGCCCTTGATCGCCGAGGCCATCGCCCAGCCCACCGCCTGGATGTACTGGGTGGTGAGGTTGCCGGAGATCGAGAAGAAGCCGTAATCCTTGTACGAGTACATGATCGGCAGCTGGCGGCCCTTCAGCGGGTCGGCCGCGTTGGACAGCACCTGGCACATCATGTCCACCATGGGCACTTCCTTGGTGACCAGGATGCCCTGCTGGCGGTAGGTCGGGAACTGCATGTCGTCATCGCGCAGGGCCAGGGTCTGGCCGACCGCGATGGCTTCCTCGCCCAGGCACTGGATGTAGAACGAGGTCTTTTTCTGGCGCTGGGCGATCAGCATGCGGGCGTCGTAGGCGCGGGTCTTGAGCATGGCGTGCATGGCACGCAGCAGCACCGCGTCGTCGATGTCGGCGGCCCAGGGGCCGACGGCGTCGCCGTTGTCGTCCAGCACGCGGATCAGCTGGCCGGTCAGCGGCGCGGTCTGGCTGGCGGCCACGTCCACGGGGGGCTTGTCCACGGCGCCGGCCGGGCTCAGCTTCAGGTAGGAGAAGTCGGTGGCCTGGCCGGGACGGGCGCTGGGCTCGGGCACGTGCAATCGCAAGGGTTCGCGCGTGGCTGGAATATGGGGTGATGACATGTCAGGGGCCTCGCTGGGCATGGGTCATGAAGCTACAGGCTTACCGCCGGCGGGGGGCAACGGTAATGGCGATGTTGACGCGCCGACATCCGGGTGGGATCTCGTCGCGAAGCGGGTAAGGACCAGCGCTTTGAAGGCGGCTGGGGCCATGGCGCATTGCACCCGGTGTGAAGTCTAGAGCCATGGCGGCATATCGTAAATTTGTTTAATAGCGTATGAGGTATTGTTTATTCAGATATCCCCATGCTACGGGAGCGGTGCATGCAAATCCCAGCCAACCTGACCCTGCGCCAGATGCGGTATTTCGCCGAGGCGGCGGAGCTGGGGCAGTTCTCGCAGGCCGCGCGCAAGCTGCACGTCTCCCAGTCGGTGATCACCACCGCCGTGGCCCAGCTGGAGACCGCGCTGGGTCTGAAGCTGTTCGATCGCCTGCCGCACGGGGTCGGCCTGACCGCCGAGGGGCACCGCTTCCACCAGCACGTCCGGCACATCCTGGACACCCTGCAGGATGCGCTGAGCGAGCCGATGTTCCTGGCCAACACCCTGCCGGGCCGGGTCAGGATCGGCGCGTCCTATACCGTGCTCGGGTACTTCCTGCCGAGCCTGCTGGCGCGCTTCAAACGCTCCTACCCGCAGGTGGAGGTCGAGCTGGTCGACATGGACCGGGCGATGATCGAGCAGGGCGTCGGCAGCGGCGAGCTCGATTTCGGGCTGTGCATCATCTCCAACATGGCCGAGCCCTATGTGCTGCGTCGGCAGGTGCTGATCCGGTCGCGTCGCCAGCTGTGGCTGGCCGAGTCGCACCCGCTGCTGCAGCTGCCGGTGATCAGCCCGGCCGACGTCGAGCCGTACCCCTACATCATGCTGACGGTCGACGAGGGACAGGAGTCGGCGATGCGCTACTGGCGTTCGGTCGGGCGCGAGCCCAACGTCGTCTTCCGCACCTCGTCGCTGGAGGCCCTGCGCGGCATGGTCGCCTACGGGTTCGGGGTGAGCATCCTGTCGGACATGGTGTACCGGCCGTGGTCGCTGGAGGGGCGCCGGATCGACGTGCGCACCCTGACCGATGCGGTGCCGCCGATGGACGTCGGCCTGGTCTGGCGCCCGGACGAGGACCTGTCCGCGCCGGCACGCGCGCTGCATCAGTTCCTGGTCTTCGCCTGTGGCGGGTAAGCGCTGACGCTGCCGTCCAACGAGGGCATCGGCGCAGGCCGAGTCCCGATCCGGGCTTCCGTGATCAGCAGCCGGGTCCGCGTGCGGTGGCGGCCTGGCGATGGCGATCGCGATAGAGGGTCGGGCTCAGCGCGGTCTGCCCACGGAAATGCCGGCGAAACGACTCCTGTGAGCCGAACCCGGCCTGCTCGGCCACCCACTGCAGCGGTCGATCGGTGGTTTCCAGCAACTCGCGCGCATACGCCACGCGCTCGCGGATCAGCCAGTCGATGGGCGACAGCCCGGTGGCGTCCAGGAACTGCCGCTGCAACGTGCGCTGACTCAGCGACGCCTGCTCGGCGAGGCTTCGCAGCGAGTGTTCCTCGCGCAGGTTGCGGCGGATCCATTCCATCAACCGCGCCAGCCGCGTGGGCTCGCCCAGTGGAATCGAACGCACCACGCGCTGGCTGCGTTCGGCATCGCGCCACGGTGCCAGCACCAGCCGCTCGGCCACCAGGTTGGCCACGCGCGCGCCGTAATCCTTGCGCACCAGGTGCAGCATCATGTCCATGCCGGTGGCCGAGCCGGCGGAGGTGACGATGCTGCCTTCGTCGACGTACAGCACGTCCTCGCGCACGCTGATGTCGGGAAACTCGCGGGCAAGTGTTTCGGTCAGGCGCCAGTGCGTGGTCGCGCTGCGGCCGTCGAGCAGGCCGGCCCACGCCAGCACGAACGCACCGGAGCAGATCGAGGTGATGCGCGCGCCGCGCTGATGGGCGCGGGTGAGGGCGTCGAGCAGTGCCTGCGGTGGGCGTTCTGCCGGATCGCGCCAGCCGGGGACGACGATGGTGTCGGCATGCTCCAGCGCCTCGATGCCGTGCGGAAGCGCCACGTGGGTGCCGCCGAGCATGCGCAGTGCGCCGGGTTCGGCGGCGCACAGACGCGTGGTGTACCAGGCGACCTCGAGCTCGGGGCGGACGGGGGCGAACAGGCCGACGGCGCAGCCGAACTCGAACAGGCCCTGGCCGTGGCAGGCCACGATGGCGACGGTGGGCTGGACGTGCGGGTCGTGGGGGGCGGGCATGCTTCGATGCTAAC
>NZ_DAMAGC010000024.1:0-27310 GCF_031995405.1 Stenotrophomonas sp.
GCGACAACGTGAAGATGGTTGTCACCCTGATCAACCCGGTCGCCATGGACGAAGGCCTGCGCTTCGCGATTCGTGAAGGCGGTCGTACCGTCGGCGCCGGCGTGGTCTCCAAGATCCTCAAGTAATCTGCTAGAATCTTCGCCCCGATGTTGCCTGGGTAGGGCATCGGGGCGGAACCAAACGGGAAAAGAGGCGCAGGAAGCTCCTCGTGTTCCCCAGACCAGGAAGGGTCGCGCCATTCAGGCAGTGTCAACAGGTCCCCTGTTGACCGCCGCGTTGTATGCGCGCTATACTTTTTGTCTGGGCAGATCGGGAGACCGGTCTGCCTCGATTTTTGAGGTCTACGGAAAGATCTTGTCGCCGCACGGGAATGTGCGGCGTCTGCATTCAGGATATTCATGGGACAAGGCAACCCAGAGGCCTTGTCCGTCGCTCTTTTAACGAAGGAACCCACCGTCATGGCGGACCAAAAGATCCGGATTCGGCTGAAGGCGTTCGATCATCGTCTGATCGACCGTTCGGCCAGCGAGATCGTAGAAACGGCAAAGCGGACCGGCGCGCAAGTGCGTGGCCCGATCCCGCTGCCGACCAAGATCGAGCGTTACACCATTCTCGTTTCCCCGCACGTCGACAAGGACGCGCGTGACCAGTACGAGACCCGCACGCATAAGCGCGTGCTCGATATCGTTGACCCGAACGACAAGACCGTGGACGCGCTGATGAAGCTCGAACTGGCTGCCGGCGTCGACGTTCAGATCAAGCTGACCTGAGGACTACGACCATGACGAAGAAATATTCGTTGGGCTTCGTGGGCCGCAAGGCTGGCATGAGCCGCGTGTTCACCGAAGATGGCCAGGCCATCCCGGTAACCCTGATTGAAGCCACCCCGAACCGCATCGCGCAGATCAAGACCGTCGAAGCTGACGGCTACAGCGCCGTGCAGGTGACCGTCGGCGCGCGTCGCGCTGCCCTGGTCAACAAGCCCGAATCCGGTCACTTCGCCAAGGCGAAGGTCGAAGCCGGCCGTGGCCTGTGGGAATTCCGCGTTGAAGACGCGCAGCTCGGCGATTTCGCCGTCGGCGGCGAAGTCAAGGCGGACATCTTTGAAGTTGGCCAGAAGGTCGACGTCCAGGGTGTCACCAAGGGTAAGGGCTTCCAGGGCACCATCAAGCGCTACAACTTCCGTATGGGCGATGCAACCCACGGTAACTCGCTGTCGCATCGCGCGCCGGGTTCCTTGGGCCAGCGCCAGACCCCGGGTCGCGTTTTCCCGGGTAAGAAGATGTCCGGCCACATGGGTTCGGTGCAGCAGAGCACCCAGAACCTTGAAGTGGTGAAGGTCGATGTCGAACGTGGTCTGATCGCAATCCGTGGTGCCGTTCCGGGCGCAGCGGGTGGTGACGTGATCGTTCGTCCGGCTAGCAAGGCATAAGGAGAGATGACGATGGAACTCGTTATCACGGGTAGCAACAACAAGGTCTCGGTCTCCGATGCCGTGTTCGGCCGCGATTTCAGCGAAGATCTGGTTCACCAGGTCGTCGTTGCTTACCGCAACGCCGGTCGCGCCGGTACCAAGGCGCAGAAGACTCGCTCTGAAGTGGCTGGTACCACCAAGAAGTCGAAGAAGCAGAAGGGCGGCGGCGCGCGTCATGGCGCACTGACGGCTCCGATCTTCGTCGGTGGTGGTGTCACCTTCGCGGCCAAGCCGCGCAGCTTCGAGCAGAAGGTCAATCGCAAGCAGTACCGTGCAGCCATGTGCGCGATCCTGTCCGAGCTGAACCGTCAGGGCCGTTTGACGATCGTGGAGTCCTTCGATGTCGAAGCGACCAACACCAAGTCGTTGATCGCCAAGCTGGCCGGCCTGGAAGTGGGCAAGCGCCCGCTGATCGTCACCGAAGATGCCTCCGAGCACCTGTACCTGTCGGCGCGCAACATTCCCTACGTGGAAGTGCGTGACGTCCAGGGTCTGGACCCGGTGTCGCTGGTCGGTGCCGACACGGTCGTCATCACCGCTGACGCGGTCAAGAAGGTCGAGGAGTGGCTGGCATGAGCGCCAACGAGAAAATCTTCAGCGTGCTGCGCGCTCCGCGAGTCTCCGAAAAGACCGCGCGCCTGCAGGAACATTCCAACCAGTATGTCTTTGAAGTGTCGAACGAAGCGACCAAGGCCGATGTAAAGGCCGCGGTAGAGCAGCTGTTCGCCGTCAAGGTCGAGTCGGTCAACGTGCTGAACGTGAAGGGCAAGAACAAGTCCTTCCGTAACCGCACCGGCCGTCGCGGCGATTGGCGCAAGGCATACGTGCGTCTCGCCGATGGCCAGTCCATCGATGTAACGGCCAAGGCCTGAGGTACATCCCATGCCATTGATGAAATTCAAGCCCACTTCCCCCGGCCGCCGTTCGGCCGTGCGCGTGGTTACGCCCGATCTGCACAAGGGCGCACCGCACGCAGCGTTGCTGGAGCCGCAGAGCAAGTCCGGTGGTCGTAACCACCACGGTCGCATCACCACCCGTCACGTTGGTGGTGGTCACAAGCAGCATTACCGCGTCATCGACTTCAAGCGCAACAAGGAAGGCATTCCGGCGCGCGTGGAACGCATCGAATACGATCCGAACCGCACCGCCCATATCGCCCTGCTGTGCTACGTCGACGGCGAGCGCCGCTACATCATCGCACCGAAGGGCCTGAAGGCCGGTGACCAGGTGATCGCGGGCTCGGACGCGCCGATCAAGGCGGGCAACACCCTGCCGCTGCGCAACATCCCGGTCGGTACCACTGTCCACGGCATCGAACTGAAGCCGGGCAAGGGTGCCCAGATCGCACGTGCCGCCGGCGCCGCCGTGCAGCTCGTCGCTCGTGAAGGCATCTACGCCACCCTGCGCCTGCGCTCGGGTGAAATGCGCAAGGTGCCGGTCGAGTGCCGCGCCACCATCGGTGAAGTCGGTAACGACGAGCACAACCTGGAAAAGCTGGGCAAGGCTGGCGCCAAGCGCTGGCGTGGTGTTCGCCCGACCGTTCGTGGTGCTGCCATGAACCCGGTTGACCATCCGCACGGTGGTGGTGAGGCGAAGGCCGGCCAGGGTAATCCGCATCCGGTCACCCCGTGGGGTGTTCCGACCAAGGGTTACAAGACGCGCAAGAACAAGCGCACCCAGCAATTCATCGTCCGCGATCGTAGGGGCTAATCGACCATGGCACGTTCACTCAAGAAGGGCCCGTTCGTCGATCACCACCTCGTCAAGAAGGTGGAGGCCGCTGCGGGTAGCAAGAAGCCGATCAAGACCTGGTCGCGCCGTTCGATGATCCTGCCGGAAATGGTAGGCATCACCATCGCCGTTCATAACGGCAAGAACCACGTCCCGGTGCTCGTCAACGAGAACATGGTCGGCCACAAGCTCGGCGAATTTGCCATCACCCGGACCTTCAAGGGTCACGGTGGTGACAAGAAGTCGGGCAAGTAAGGAGAGATGACAATGGAAGCGAAAGCAATCCTGCGCTCCGCGCGCATCTCTGCGCAGAAAGCCCGCCTGGTCGCAGACCAGGTGCGTGGCCTGCCGGCCGAGCGTGCGGTCAACCTGCTGAAGTTTTCGGATAAGAAGGCTGCCCACCTGATCAAGAAGGTGGTGGAGTCGGCTATCGCAAATGCCGAAAACAACCAGGGCGCCGACGTCGACGAGCTGAAGGTTCAGACCATCATGGTAGATGAAGGTCCGACCCTGAAGCGTTTCATGGCGCGGGCGAAAGGCCGCGGCACCCGCATCCTCAAGCGCACCAGCCACATCACTGTGGTTGTGGGCGCCGGCAAGTAAGCGGAAAGGAAAACACCATGGGTCATAAAGTTCATCCGATTGGTATCCGCCTCGGCATTTCCAAGGACTGGAACTCCAAGTGGTACGCCAACAAGGCCGAGTTCGCTGGTTATCTGGCAGCCGACCTGAAGGTGCGGGAAATGCTGCGCAAGAAGCTTGCGCAGGCCGGCATCAGCAAGATCCTTATCGAGCGTCCGGCAAAGACCGCTCGCGTGACGATCCACACCGCCCGTCCGGGCGTGGTGATCGGCAAGCGCGGTGAGGACATCGAAAAGCTGCGCAAGGAAGTGAGCGAGATGATGGGCGTCCCGGCGCACATCAACGTCACCGAAGTGCGCAAGCCCGAGCTGGACGCGCAGCTGGTTGCCGAGTCGATCGCGCAGCAGCTGGAGCGTCGCATCATGTTCCGCCGTGCAATGAAGCGCTCGGTCGGCAACGCGATGCGCCTCGGTGCCCTGGGCATCAAGGTCAACGTCGGTGGCCGCTTGAACGGTGCTGAAATCGCCCGTTCGGAGTGGTACCGCGAAGGCCGCGTGCCGCTGCACACGCTGCGTGCCGACATCGACTATGGCTTCGCTGAAGCCAAGACGAACTACGGCCTCATCGGCGTCAAGGTCTGGATCTACAAGGGCGAGGTTTTCGATTTCTCCCAGGTTGGCCAGGAAAAGCAGGACGATTCCCCGCGCAACGATCGTAACGATCGCGGCGACCGTGGTGACCGTCAGCGCCCGGCCCGTGAAGCGAGGTAACGACAATGTTGCAACCCAAGCGAACCAAGTACCGCAAGGTACACAAGGGCCGTAACGATGGCCTGAGCTGGAGCGCCAATGCTGTCAGCTTCGGCGAGTACGGCCTGAAGGCAACCGCCCACGGTCAGCTGACCGCGCGTCAGATCGAAGCGGCCCGCCGCTCGATCAGCCGCTACGTCAAGCGCGGTGGCAAGATGTGGATCCGAGTGTTCCCCGACAAGCCGATCACCAAGAAGCCCATCGAAGTCCGAATGGGTTCTGGTAAGGGCAACGTGGAGTACTGGGTCGCCCAGATCCAGCCCGGCCGCATGATCTATGAAATTGAAGGTGTGGGTGAAGACGTGGCTCGCGAGGCGTTCCGCCTGGCGGCCGCCAAGCTCTCCGTGACCACCACCTTCGTGACCCGGACGGTGATGTA
Organism: Stenotrophomonas sp.; assembly: GCF_031995405.1. Taxonomy (GTDB): domain Bacteria; phylum Pseudomonadota; class Gammaproteobacteria; order Xanthomonadales; family Xanthomonadaceae; genus Stenotrophomonas. The sequence continues at coordinate 4,976 of NZ_DAMAGC010000024.1, forward strand.
ATGGATATCAAACAACTTCGCGAAAAGTCGGCTGACGATCTGAAGGCCCACCTGACCGATCTGCGTAAGGAGCAGTTCTCGCTCCGCATGCAGCAGGTTACCGGCCAGCTGCCGAAGACTCACGAAACCCGCCGGGTCCGCCGCGAGATTGCTCGCGTCAAGACCCTGCTCGGCAGCACCAAGTAAGGATGGCCGCGATGAGCGACAATACTGAAAACAAGACGCTGCGCACGGTCGAAGGCCGTGTCGTCAGCAACAAGATGGACAAGACGGTCACCGTGTTGGTGGAACGCCTGGTCAAGCACGCCCTGTACGGCAAGTACATCAAGCGTTCGACCAAGCTCCACGCACACGACGCCGACAACGCCTGCAACGAAGGCGATGTCGTCCGCGTGACCGAAATTGCTCCGATGTCCAAGACCAAGAACTGGCGCGTGGTGGAAGTCATCACGCGTGCGGCTGAATAAGGAGATCTGAATCATGATCCAGATGCAGAGCTACCTCGAGGTCGCGGACAATTCCGGTGCCAAGGAAGTGATGTGCATCAAGGTGCTGGGCGGCTCCAAGCGTCGCTACGCCCACATCGGTGACATCATCAAGGTCACCGTGAAGGATGCAATTCCGCGTGGCAAGGTCAAGAAGGGTGAAGTGTTCGACGCCGTCGTGGTGCGTACCCGCAAGGGTGTGCGTCGCGCCGACGGTTCGCTGATCCGTTTCGACGCCAACGCTGCGGTCCTGCTCAACAACAAGCAAGAGCCGATCGGCACCCGCATCTTCGGACCGGTGACGCGTGAACTTCGTACCGAGAAGTTCATGAAGATCGTCTCGCTCGCTCCCGAAGTGCTGTGAGCGACAGGAGATAATCATGGCTAACCGTATCAAGAAGGGCGACCAGGTCGTCGTCAACACCGGCAAGGACAAGGGCAAGCAGGGCGAAGTCGTCCGCGTCGACGGCGATCGTGTGATCGTCGCCAACGTGAACATCGTCAAGCGCCACACCAAGCCGAACCCGCAGGCAGGCGTTGCCGGCGGCGTGGTCGAGCGTGAAGCGTCGATCCATATCTCCAACGTGAATGTGCTGAACCCGGCTTCCGGCAAGGGCGAACGCGTTGGTTTCAAGGTGCTGGAGGATGGACGCAAACTGCGTGTGTTCCGCTCCAGCGGTGAGGCGCTCGACGCCTGAGGATGCGCTGATGAATACCCGTCTCGAAAAGTTCTACAAGGAAGAAGTGGTGCCGGCGCTGATGAAGCAGTTCGGCTACACCAATCCGATGCAGGTTCCGAAGCTGGTCAAGGTCACCCTTAACATGGGTGTCGGCGAAGCAGCCACGAACAAGAAGATCCTGGAAAACGCCGTCGCCGACATGGCCAAGGTCTCCGGCCAGAAGCCGATCGTGACCAAGTCCCGCGTCTCGGTGGCTTCGTTCAAGATCCGCGATGGTTGGCCGATCGGCTGCAAGACCACGCTGCGTCGCGAAAAGATGTATGAGTTCATGGATCGCCTGATCAACATCTCGCTGCCGCGCGTGCGCGACTTCCGTGGTGTCTCGGGTCGTTCCTTCGACGGTCGTGGCAACTTCAACATGGGTGTGAAGGAACAGATCATCTTCCCGGAAATCGACTTCGACGCTGTCGACGCGATCCGCGGCATGGATATCGCCATCACCACCACCGCCAAGACCGATGCGGAAGCGAAGGCGCTGCTTGCAGCGTTCAAGTTCCCGTTCCGTAACTGATACGTCGAGGAATCCGATATGGCAAAGACCTCCATGGTCAACCGCGATCTGAAGCGCGCCAAGCTGGCCGTCAAGTTCGCTGGTAAGCGTGAAGAGCTGAAGAAGATCATCTCCAGCACGACCGCTTCGTACGACGAAAAGGCCGACGCTGTCGTCAAGTTGCAGAAGCTGCCGCGCGATTCGTCGCCGAGCCGCCACCGCAACCGTTGCGAACTGTCCGGCCGCCCGCGTGGCGTCTACAGCAAGTTCGGCCTCGGCCGCAACAAGCTGCGCGAAGCCACCATGCGTGGCGATGTGCCGGGCCTGCGCAAGGCCAGCTGGTAAGGGATTGCTCCCTGAACCTGCCTCGCACCCCCTGGGTGCGGGGCAGGGGGATCGACCGGTTGTTCAGGTTTGTCCCCAATTGAAGAGTCCGACGCAAGTCGGGCTCTTTTTGCCGTATACTCCCGCGTCTTGCCTGCTCGCAAGGCGTGAGCAGCGCGTGAAGGGTACTGGCCCATCCCAGGAACACAGCAAGATTTTCGCGAAAGCGGATATCGGTGCACTCAAAGGTATCGACTATGAGCATGACTGATCCCATCGCCGACCTGCTGGTACGCATCAAGAATGCGGCCGCGGTTGGCAAGCAGACGGTGAAAGCACCGTCGTCCAAGATCAAGGTTGCAATCGCAGAAGTGTTGAAGGCCGAAGGCTACATCACCGACCTGCGCGTGACCAAGATCGAGAACAACAAGGCCGAGCTTGAAATCGTCCTGAAGTACTTCGAGGGCAAGCCGGTCATCGAGACCCTGAAGCGCTTCTCGCGTTCGGGTCTGCGCCAGTACCGTGGCAAGTCCGAGCTGCCGAAGGTCCTCAACGGCCTGGGTATCTCCATCATTTCGACCTCCAAGGGCATCATGACTGATGCGCAGGCGCGCCAGTTGGGCGTCGGCGGCGAAGTCCTGTGCTTCGTGGCCTAAGGCGAAAAGGAACCAACTATGTCCCGCGTAGCCAAGAAGCCGGTCAACCTGCCCAAGGGCGTTGAACTGAACATCCAGCCGGAATCCGTCAGCGTGAAGGGCCCGAAGGGCACCCTGTCGCTGCCCAAGGTTGCTGGCGTTGAAATCACCATCGAAAACGGCGTCGCCAACCTGGCCGCCAACGATCCGAGCCTGCTTGCCCTCACCGGCACCGTGCGCGCGATCCTGGCCAACATGGTCCACGGCGTCACCGAAGGCTTCGAGCGCAAGCTCCAGCTGGTCGGCGTCGGTTACCGTGCCGCCATGCAGGGCAAGGACCTGAACCTGTCGCTCGGGTTCTCGCACCCGGTCGTGTTCGTGGCGCCGGAAGGCATCACCCTCTCGACCCCGACCCAGACCGAAGTTCTGGTCCAGGGCACCGACAAGCAGCGCGTTGGTGAAGTGGCCGCCAAGATCCGTGGCTTCCGTCCGCCGGAGCCCTACAAGGGCAAGGGTGTGAAGTACGCCGGCGAAGTCATCATTCGTAAGGAAGCCAAGAAGGCCTAATCAGGCGCGGGAACTTCCACGGACGCCTGGCCATCACCGGTCGGGCGTCTCAAAGCAAAAGCCCGCTTCACTTCAGCTTTCAAGGAACTCAAATCATGAGCATCAACAAGAACATCGCCCGCCTGCGTCGCGCCAAGTCGACCCGTGCACACATCCGCGTTCTCGGCGTGCCGCGTCTGTCGGTGCTGCGCACCGGTCAGCACCTGTACGCCCAGGTCTTCACCGCCGATGGCTCCAAGGTGCTGGCTGCTGCCAACACCACCCAGGCCGACGTCAAGGAAGGCCTGAAGAACGGCAAGAACAGCGACGCCGCCACCAAGGTCGGCAAGCTGGTCGCCGAGCGCGCCAAGGCTGCGGGCATCGAGAAGGTCGCTTTCGACCGCTCGGGCTACCGCTACCACGGCCGCATCAAGGCACTGGCCGACGCAGCCCGCGAAGGCGGCCTGCAGTTCTAAGGGATTCGGGGGCAGGGCCCAGCCCTGCTTCCACCCGCCTGCCGGCGCGGGTTGCGCCGGACGACGTCCTTCTTCTGCAGGGGCGATCGGTTCACCGCACCACTTCACAGCTATAAGCGGCCCTGAGCCGTACATACTCAATCAATCAAGGAATCAACATGGCAGAAGAACGTCAGCAGCGGGGTCGCGATCGCGACCGTAACCGCGAAGAGAAAGTCGACGACGGCATGATCGAGAAGCTGGTCGCGGTCAACCGCGTCAGCAAGACCGTCAAGGGCGGTCGCCAGTTCACCTTCACCGCACTGACCGTGGTCGGTGACGGCGCAGGCAAGGTCGGTTTCGGTTATGGCAAGGCGCGTGAAGTGCCGGTCGCCATCCAGAAGTCGATGGAGCAGGCTCGCAAGAACCTGGCCGACGTCGATCTGAACAACGGCACCCTGTGGCATGCGGTGAAGTCCGGCCATGGCGCAGCCCGCGTGTTCATGATGCCGGCCTCCGAAGGTACCGGTGTCATCGCCGGTGGTGCCATGCGCGCCGTCCTGGAAGCCGTTGGCGTCAAGAACGTGCTGGCCAAGGCCGTCGGTTCGCGCAACCCGATCAACCTGGTTCGCGCCACGTTGAAGGGCCTGAGCGAAATGCAGTCGCCGGCTCGCATTGCAGCCAAGCGCGGCAAGAAGGTAGAGGATCTCAACCATGGCTAATGAAACCATCAAGACCGTCAAGGTCCGCCTGGTGCGCGGCCTCCGTGGTGCCCAGTCGCGTCACCGCCTGTCGGTGCGTGCCCTGGGTCTGAGCAAGCTCAACGATGTCCGTGAACTGAAGGACAGCCCGCAGGTTCGCGGTCTGATCAACAAGGTCCACTACCTCGTCAAGGTTGAGGAATAATCCAATGACCATGCATCTGAATGAACTGAGCCCGGCACCGGGCGCTCGCAAAGAGCGTACCCGCGTCGGTCGTGGTATCGGCTCCGGCCTGGGCAAGACCTGCGGCCGCGGCCACAAGGGTTCGTTTGCCCGTAAGGGTGGCGGCAAGATCAAGGCAGGCTTCGAAGGCGGCCAGACCCCCATGCAGCGTCGTCTGCCGAAGGTCGGTTTCCGTTCCAAGATCGCCAAGGACACCGCTGAAGTGCTGTCCTACCAGCTGGAACGCCTGGAAGCGGGCGAGATCGACTTCGCCGCGCTGCGCGCTGCCAAGCTGGTCCCGAGCACCGCGAAGCGGGCCAAGATCGTCATGAAGGGCGACCTGACCAAGGCGTTCACCCTGAAGGGCGTCGCTGCAACGGCCAGTGCCAAGGCCGCGATCGAAGCTGCCGGCGGCAGCGTACAGGAGTAAGACATGGCGCAAGCTGGCATTGGTAACCTCGGCGGCGGGCTCGGCAAGTTCACGGAACTTCGTCAGCGTCTGCTGTTCGTCATCGGGGCGTTGATCGTCTATCGCATCGGCTGTTATGTGCCGGTGCCGGGCGTGAATCCCGATGCCATGCTTGCGCTCATGCAGGCGCAGGGCGGCGGCATCGTGGACATGTTCAACATGTTCTCGGGCGGCGCCCTGCACCGTTTCAGCATTTTCGCGCTGAACGTGATGCCGTACATTTCGGCGTCCATCGTGATGCAGCTGGCGGTCCATATCTTCCCGGCATTGAAGGCAATGCAGAAGGAAGGTGAGTCGGGCCGTCGCAAGATCACCCAATATTCCCGCATCGGGGCCGTGTTGCTGGCCGTGGTGCAGGGCGGCAGCATCGCGCTGGCGCTGCAGAACCAGCTGTCGCCGAGCGGCGCGCCGGTCGTGTACGCACCGGGCATGGGCTTCGTGCTCACCGCCATCGTCGCGCTGACCGCCGGTACGATCTTCCTGATGTGGGTTGGCGAGCAGGTCACCGAGCGTGGCATCGGCAACGGCGTCTCGCTGATCATCTTCGCCGGCATCGTCGCCGGTCTGCCGGGCGCGGTCATCCACACCGTGGAAGCCTACCGCGACGGCAACATGAGCTTCATTTCGCTGCTGCTGATCGTGCTGGTGGTGCTGGCCTTCACCTACTTCGTGGTGTTCGTCGAGCGTGGCCAGCGTCGGATCACGGTGAACTACGCGCGCCGCCAGGGCGGTCGCAATGCGTACATGAACCAGACCTCGTTCCTGCCGCTGAAGCTGAACATGGCAGGCGTGATTCCGGCCATCTTCGCCTCGAGCATCCTGGCGTTCCCGACGACCCTGGCCATGTGGTCCGGCCAGGCCAGTTCGGCCACGTGGCTGCAGAAGGTGGCCAATGCGCTGGGCCCGGGCGAGCCGCTGCACATGATCGTGTTCGCTGCGCTGATCACCGGTTTCGCGTTCTTCTATACCGCGCTGGTGTTCAACTCGCAGGAAACGGCCGACAACCTGAAGAAGTCGGGCGCGCTGATTCCGGGCATCCGTCCGGGCAAGGCCACCGCCGACTACATCGACGGCGTGCTGACCCGCCTGACCGCCGCCGGCTCGCTGTACCTGGTGATCGTCTGCCTGCTGCCGGAAATCATGCGTACCCAGCTGGGCGCCTCGTTCTACTTCGGCGGCACCTCGCTGCTGATCGTGGTGGTGGTGGTGATGGACTTCATCGCGCAGATCCAGGCGCACCTGATGTCGCACCAGTACGAGAGCCTGCTGAAGAAGGCCAATCTGAAGGGCGGCAACCGCGGCGGTTTTGCTCGCGGCTGATAAGCCTGTTACACTATTCTTCTTGTTGTGAAGGCCCCTCCGGTTCCCGGACCTGGCCTTCCAAATCGAAGGGCGGCCCCCGCAGCGGTCTCGGGTGGGGGTGTGATGTGGTGGTCCCGCGCAGGAGTAGCGCGGGCGACGAAGAGGGCAACCTCCGCAGTCAACGACATCCGGCGCCGGAGCATGGGCACACTCCCCACGCCGGGTCCATGGAACCTCTGAGGTTCCACGGGCTTCCAAGTACACCGAGACCTTGATAGAATCGCTAGTTCACTTTTTTGATCCATCCTGCCGGATTAGCGCGCCCAAGGTGCGCTGTCGGCCATCACTCAGCTGGAGAACCGCGTCATGGCGCGTATTGCAGGCGTCAACCTGCCAGCCCAGAAGCACGTCTGGGTCGGGTTGCAAAGCATTTACGGCATCGGCCGTACCCGTTCGAAGAAGGTCTGCGACGCCGCAGGCGTTACCTCGACCACCAAGATCCGCGACCTGTCCGAACCGGAAATCGAGCGCCTGCGTCTCGAAGTCGGCAAGTACATCGTGGAAGGCGATCTGCGCCGTGAAATCGGTATCGCGATCAAGCGCCTGATGGATCTGGGCTGCTACCGCGGTCTGCGTCACCGTCGCGGCCTGCCGCTTCGTGGCCAGCGCACCCGTACCAACGCCCGCACCCGCAAGGGCCCGCGCAAGGCGATCAGGAAGTAAGGGACCTAAGAAATGGCTAAGCCCGTCGCTAAGACCAAGAAGAAGATCAAGCGCGTCGTCACTGACGGCGTCGCCCACGTCCACGCTTCTTTCAACAACACCATCGTGACCATCACCGACCGCCAGGGCAACGCTCTGTCGTGGGCGACCTCCGGTGGCGCTGGCTTCCGCGGTTCGCGCAAGTCCACCCCGTTCGCTGCCCAGGTGGCTGCCGAGAAGGCCGGCCGTGCCGCGCTCGACTACGGCGTCAAGTCCTTGGAAGTCCGCATCAAGGGCCCGGGTCCGGGTCGTGAGTCGGCCGTGCGCTCGCTGAACAACGTGGGCTACAAGATCACCAACATCATCGACGTGACGCCTATCCCGCACAACGGGTGCCGTCCGCCGAAGAAGCGTCGCGTCTAAAGGAGCGATAAGAAATGGCTCGTTATATCGGTCCTACCTGTAAGCTCGCCCGCCGCGAAGGCGCCGACCTTTCCCTCAAGAGCCCGGCGCGCGCGCTGGACTCCAAGTGCAAGCTGGAGCAGAAGCCCGGCCAGCACGGCGCCACTGCCCGCAAGGGCAAGCTGTCCGACTACGCTACCCAGCTGCGTGAAAAGCAGAAGGTCAAGCGTATCTACGGTCTGCTGGAGCGTCAGTTCCGCAACTACTACAAGAAGGCCTCGACCAAGAAGGGTAACACCGGCGAGAACCTCCTGCAGCTGCTGGAAACCCGCCTGGACAACGTTGTCTATCGCATGGGCTTCGCTGTGACCCGTCCGGCTGCCCGTCAGCTGGTCTCGCACCGCGGTGTCACCGTGAACGGCAAGTCGGTCAACCTGGCTTCGTACCAGGTCAAGGCTGGCGACGCTGTCGCGCTGTCCGAAAAGGCTGCCAAGCAGTTGCGCGTTCAGGAAGCCCTGACCGTGTCTGCCACGCACGACCTGCGTCCGTCGTGGGTTGAAGTGGATTCCGGCAAGTTCGCCGGCATCTTCAAGGCTGTTCCGGATCGTGCGGACCTGCCTGCGGATATCAACGAAGCGCTGATCGTCGAGTTGTATTCGAAGTAATTCACATTGGAGAATCCCCGGCGACGGCCGGGGATTCACTAGGAGAACCCGCAACATGACGGTTACCGCCAACCAGGTTCTGCGTCCTCGCGGTCCGCAGATCGAACGCCTTACCGACACCCGCGCCAAGGTCGTTATCGAACCCTTGGAGCGTGGTTACGGGCATACGCTGGGCAATGCCCTGCGTCGCGTGCTGCTGTCGTCCATCCCGGGCTTCGCCATCACGGAAGTGGAAATCGACGGCGTCCTGCACGAGTACACCACGCTTGAAGGCTTGCAGGAGGACGTGCTTGAAGTCCTGCTCAACCTGAAGGATGTGGCCATCCGCATGCATACCGGCGACAACGCTACGCTGTCGCTGTCCAAGCAGGGTCCGGGTGTCGTTACTGCTGCTGATATCAAGATCGACCATAACACCGAGATCCTCAATCCGGCCCATGTGATCTGCCATCTCACCAAGGATGTGGCGATCAACATGCGTCTGAAGGTCGAGCGCGGTTTCGGCTACCAGCCGGCTGCAGCCCGCCGTCGTCCGGATGAAGAAACCCGTGCCATCGGTCGTCTGGTCCTGGACGCGTCGTTCTCGCCGGTCCGTCGCGTCGCCTATTCGGTGGAAGCGGCCCGTGTGGAGCAGCGTACCGATCTGGACAAGCTGGTGCTGGACATCGAAACCAACGGCACGATCGATGCCGAGGAAGCCGTGCGCACTGCCGCGGATATCCTCAGCGATCAGCTGTCGGTGTTCGGTGACTTCACCCACCGCGACCGCGGTGCAGCCAAGCCGGCCAACAACGGCGTGGATCCGGTGCTGCTGCGCCCGATCGACGATCTGGAACTGACCGTGCGTTCGGCCAACTGCCTCAAGGCTGAGAGCATTTACTACATCGGCGATCTGATCCAGAAGACCGAAGTGGAGCTGCTCAAGACCCCGAACCTCGGCAAGAAGTCGCTGACCGAGATCAAGGAAGTCCTCGCACAGCGCGGGCTTTCGCTCGGCATGAAGCTGGAGAACTGGCCGCCGGCCGGTGTCGCCCAGCACGGCATGCTCGGCTGATCCAGCGCTACGCAAGATGCTTGACCCCGCACCTTAGGGTGCGGGGGCTTCACCGCAACACGACGCATCGACAGGCCCATAGCCTGCGGTGACGGTCGGCCAGGAGGGCCGGCATCGGACCAACCGCAGTCCAAGCAACAACGCCAGGAAGGCGACAGCGATACCCAACCGATCCAACATTCAATCAAGGAATCACTCCCATGCGTCATATGAAGTCCGGCCGCAAGTTCAACCGCACCAGCGCCCACCGCGAAGCGATGTTCAAGAACATGGCGTCGTCGCTGTTCAAGCACGAGCTGATCAAGACCACGCTGCCGAAGGCCAAGGAACTGCGCCGCGTCGCCGAGCCGCTGATCACCCTGGCCAAGGTCGACTCCGTCGCCAACCGTCGTCTGGCGTTCGCTCGTCTGCGCGACCAGGAAGCCGTCGGCAACCTGTTCACCATCCTGGGCCCGCGTTACGCGAACCGTCCGGGCGGCTACCTGCGTCTGTTGAAGTGCGGTTTCCGCGCTGGCGACAACGCGCCGATGGCTTACGTGGAACTGGTGGATCGTCCGGCTGCCGTGGCTGAAGCCGTCGAAGAATAATCGACGCGCAACACCCGAAATTCGGTGAAGAACCCGGCCTTGTGCCGGGTTTTTCCGTTTCTGGGGGGAGCAACGTCAAGTGCCAGTGCCAGTGTCGGTGCAACGGCAAGCGCCTGGGTCTGTGGCGACTGCGAGGGCGCCGGTACGGGCGGGTTGGCGGGACACGCCGTGAACCCGTCCATGGGGGCTCGAGTACGGCATCCATGCCGTACACGGTCCCGCCAACCCACCCGTACCGGCGCCGGCAAGGTGTGTCTACCCGCACAGAGAGAGGCACTACCTCACCCGAAAGGGCTGACGGAAATTGGTTGTACGGGATGGCCCAGCAAGGCCTGATCCGCGCCAGCCCGGCTCTGGAACGGGGCGTCGCGACAGCGCGCACCGCGCTCTTTCTGGTACGACCTCGTTTACGTTTTCGACACGGCGTCCAGTGTTCCTGGCGCACACAGAACACGCTGTCTGGTCCGTTGGGCCGATAGTCGGTCGATGGGGAGCGGCAGAGGCCGTGGAGGGCCTGTTAATCTTTGCGCCTGGACGTTCACGAGTGTTGGCAATGAATCCACTGCGCTGGAATTACCGCGCCCAGTTCCTGCTGGGGTTTTTGATCTGCGCCGGGCTGTTGGCCTATGCGATCTTCCTGCAGCTCAAGATCGGCCTGGAGCCGTGCCCGCTGTGCATTTTCCAGCGGATCGCCTTCGCCGCGCTCGGCCTGCTGTTCCTGATCGGGGCGTTGCATGGCCCGCGGGATCGCGCTGGACGCGGCACCTATGGCGTGCTCGCCTTCATCGCCGCGGCGGTCGGCATGGGTATCGCCGGTCGCCACGTGTACGTGCAGTTGCTGCCGAAGGACATGGGCTCCAGCTGTGGTCCGCCGCTGGCGTTCCTCAGTGAGACGATGGGACCGTTCGAGGTGTTCCGTACCGTGCTGACTGGCACCGGCGACTGCGGCAACATCGACTGGCGCTTCCTGGGCCTGACCATGCCGATGTGGAGCCTGGTGTGGTTCGTGCTGCTGGCGGCGTGGGCGCTGTTGGTGTCCTTCCGCAAGCGCCGCGCCTGATCGGATCGACACGGCGCGCTGAGCGCGTGCCTGCGGCGCCCGCCGGCATCGTGCTGGCGGGCGCAGTCGTTCAGAAGTCCTGCTGCAGGCTCAGGTAGGCGCCACGACGCGGACCCCACTGCGGGGCGAACACGCCGATTCCGCCGCCGTCGCGGAGTTGGTAGCTGCGGTCCAGTGCGTTGACCAGCGCCAGCTGCGCGTGCAGCGGGTGGCCGCTGTCGGCGTTGAAGTCATGCGCCGCGCTGAGGTTGACCTGCAGATAGGACGGCAGCTCGCCGCCATTGGGCACGCCCTCGATGTCCGAGCGCAGGCCGCTGCCATACACATAGTTCGCCCCGACCCGGTTGTGGCCGGCGAAGGCATAACTGATGCCGCCGGACGAGGTCAGTTTCTGGTCGTGGTCCAGGTGGATCCAGTTGTCCTGCACGTAGGCCAACGCCGCCGGATCCAGGTTGTACTGCCCGGTGATCACCTGCTTGCCCATCGCCTTGTTGTACGCGGCGTTGAAGTACGCACTGAGCGGGCCACTGCTGTAGTCGGCGCTGAACTCCACGCCATGCACGTGCCCGTAGCGGTAGTTGAAGGTGGAGTAGATGTAGGCCGCGCCGAACTGGCCTTCGTCCTGCAACCGGTCGACCTTGCGGTCGTATGCATCCAGGCCCAGGGTCAGGTGCTCGCCGACCTGCTGCGAGACGCCCACGTCGTAGTAATCGCTGCGCTCGGACAACGGCGTGGTGCTGCCGATGTTCGGCTGCTGGTTGGTGGTGCCGTCGTAAAGTGCGATGGCGCTGCTGGCGACCAGTTCGCTGGCGGGCGGGGTGAAGTAACGCGAATAGCCGGCATGCACGGTGGTGCTGTCGCTGGCGTTCCAGACCACGCCCAGGCGCGGGCTGAGCTGTCCTTCGGTGCCGCCGAAGGCCTTGTAGCGGTCCGCGCGCAGGCCGTAGTTGACCGTCCAGTCCTGACCGATCCGCCATTCGTCCTGCACGTATGCCGCCGCGGTGCTGGCGTGGAAGGCGCTGGCATCGGCAATCACGATCGGGGTGGTGCTGGCCTGGTTGCCGGCGGCGTCGATCGGGAAGACCCAGGCGGTGCTGCCCGCGTGCGCGCGTTCGCTGTTGCCGTACACGCCATAGCGCAGGGTGTGGTTGTCGCCCAGTGGCGTGGAGAAATCGGCCTGCACGGTGTTGGCGCGGTTGCTGCGGTCCACCTGCGAGGCCACGCCGTCGAAGATCAGGTCGCCGGCCACGTCCGGATGGAATGCCAGGTCGCTGTAGCGCTGCCCGGCCGACACCTGGTAGGCGGTCTGGCCGAGCGTGCCCTGCAGCACCAGCATGCCGAAGCGGGTGGTCTCGCGCTGGGTTTCATCCAGCTGCGCCGAGTCGGCCTGGACGGTATCCAGGTAGCCGAACTGCGGCGTCTGGCCCGGGTTGACCGGGATCTGGAAGCGGTTGTTGGCGAAGCCGGCAAACAGGCTCAGGCGGGTGGTGTCGTTGACCAGGTAGGTCAGGTCGGCGAACGCCTTGCCCTGGTGGGTATCGTCGTGGTCGGGCCGTCGCGAGGCGGTAGGGTTTTCCAGGCCGACCTCGTTCTGGTTGTAGTTGCCGGTCAGGTACCAGCTCCAGCGGCCCTGGTTGCCCCACCACGAGGCGTTGGGGTTGACGGTGCCGAACGACCCGGCGGTGATGCCGGCACTGCCGCCGTTGCCCAGTTCAGCGCCGCTGCGGGTGGTGATGTCGACCACGGCGGCGGTGCGTTCACCGAACTGGGCCGGCAGTGCGCCGTCCATCAGGCGGATGCTCTTGATCGTGCGGGCATCCAGGGTCTGGCCGAAGCCGGAGATCGATTCGGGCAGCAGCACGCCGTTGAGGCGGTACTGCAGGTTGGCGTGGTCGCCGCGTACGTGGACCCCGCCGTAGCTGTCCTGGACCACCCCAGGGGCCTGCAGCAGCACCTGGCTGAGCGGGGCAGACGCCCCGAGCGGCTGCTTCTGGATGTCCTCGGCGGTGATCTGGTACTGACTGCTGCCGATATCGGGGGAGAGGGCGTTGCGGGCCTGGTCGAGCTGGGCGCTGACGGTGACTGCGTCCAGGTCGGTGACTGCCGGGTTGGCCGTGTCGGCCGTGGCAGCCAGGACGGGCAGGCTGGCCAAGGCCAGGGCGAAGGCGATACCGCTGGCGAGAAGGGATGGCTTCATGGGGAGGGCTTGATGGCTGGGCGAGGAGAGGAGGGGGCCGGCCTGGCGAGTGTTACTCCGTAACAAATCATGCGCCTGTCCACTGCCCGGCGGGAATGCCGTTCCGGGCGCCCGACGCCCTCCGTTTTCCACCGTTCAGCTGGGCTCGCCCAGCCGGTGCTTTGCGCCAGCGACGTGCTCTGCGACCATGGCCGGTCCCCACTCCCCTCGGAAGTCTGTGATGAGCCCGTCCGCACCGCCCGTAGTCGATCCCGCCGCCACTGCCGCCGCCGACAGCGCTGCCTGGTCGCCGGAGAGCTGGCGCGGCAAGACCGCGCTGCAGATGCCGACCTATCCCGACCCGCTGGCCCTGGACGCGGCGCTGCACGAGCTCAAGCGCCTGCCGCCGCTGGTGACCTCCTGGGAAATCCTGTCGCTCAAGCAGCAACTGGCCGAGGCCCAGGACGGCAAGCGCTTCCTGCTGCAGGGCGGCGACTGCGCCGAGAACTTCAGCGACTGCGAATCCACCACCATCTCCAACCGGCTCAAGGTGCTGTTGCAGATGAGCCTGGTGCTGGTGCATGGCATGCGCAAACCGGTGATCCGCGTCGGCCGCTTCGCCGGGCAGTACGCCAAGCCGCGTTCGGCCGATACCGAAACCCGCGACGGGGTGACCCTGCCCAGTTACCGCGGCGATGTGATCAACGCACCGGAGTTCACCGAGGCCGCACGCCTGCCCGATCCACGCCGGATGCTGCAGGCCCATGCGCACTCGGCGATGACCATGAACTTCGTGCGCGCGCTGATCGACGGCGGCTTCGCCGACCTGCACCATCCCGAGTACTGGAACCTGGAGTGGGTGCGTCACTCGCCGCTGGCCAGCGATTACCAGCAGATGGTGGCTTCGATCGGCGATGCGGTGCGCTTCATGGAAACCCTGTCCGGCTCGCAGGTGTACAACCTCAACCGGATCGATTTCTACACCTCCCACGAAGCGCTGCTGCTGCCCTACGAACAGGCACTCACCCGCCAGGTGCCGCGCCAGCACGGCTGGTTGAACCTGAGCACGCATTACCCCTGGATCGGCATGCGCACCGCCGCGCTCGACGGCGCGCACGTGGAATACCTGCGCGGCGTGCGCAACCCGATCGCGATCAAGGTGGGACCGTCGGTGCAGCCGGACCAGCTGTTGCGCCTGATCGACGTGCTCAACCCCGAGGACGAGCCCGGCCGCCTGAGCTTCATCCATCGCATGGGTGCGGCGCAGATCGCCGAGAAGCTGCCGCCGCTGCTGGATGCGGTCAAGCGCGATGGCCGCCGCGTGCTGTGGGTGTGCGATGCGATGCACGGCAATACCGAAAGCACCAGCAACGGCTACAAGACGCGCCGCTTCGACAACGTGCGGGGCGAGGTGGAGCTGTCCTTCGACCTGCACGCTGCGGCCGGCACCCGCCTGGGCGGGGTGCACCTGGAGCTGACCGGTGAGGACGTGACCGAATGCACCGGCGGCGCACGCGAACTGACCGAGCGCGATCTCGAACGTGCGTACCGCTCGTCGGTGGATCCGCGCCTGAACTACGACCAGTCGCTGGAGATCGCCATGGCGATCGTGCGCAAGCAGCAGCTTTACGGGGCCTGACGCGGCGCAACCCCGCCGCGCGTGGTGGCAGCGCCGACGTCGGCGTTGTCCACGCGCGGCTTACATTCGCCTGACATGCGGGTAATGGCCGTACCGGCATGCTCTGGTCTTCGTTCGACGATCGCAGGAGCGTGCAGTGAGGGTGGACTGGCAGCAGGCGGGGTTGTATCTATGGCCGATCGGCATCGCACTGGCGGTGGGACTCACCGGTTGGTGGTTGCTGATGGCACTGACCCGCAGGCTCAAGGGTCGTGACCACCGGCGTGCGCGCATCGGCCGGGTGATCAGTCGCCCGATGGCGTTCGCGTTGCCGCTGCTGGTGTTGATCCCTGCACTGGAAGCGACACCGCTGCAGGGGCACTGGCTGGACCAGTCGCTGCGCCTGCTGCATATCGGCCTGACCGCGTGCGTGATCTGGCTGCTGGTGCGTGCGGTGGCGGCCGGCGAGCAGGCGATCCTGCGCGACCACCCGATGGAAGTGGCCGACAACCTGGAAGCACGCCGCATCCAGACCCAGACCCGCGTGCTAAGCCGGGTGCTGATGGGCGCGATCATCCTGGTGGGCGTCTCACTGATCCTGCTGACCTTCCCGATGGTGCGCCAGATCGGTACGGCACTGCTGGCCTCGGCCGGCATCATCGGCCTGGTCGCCGGTATCGCGGCCAAGCCGGTGTTCGGCAACCTGATCGCTGGGCTGCAGATTGCACTGACCCAGCCGATCCGTCTGGATGACGTGGTGATCGTGGAAGGCGAGTGGGGCCGCGTGGAAGAGATCGGCAGCAGCTATGTGGTGGTGCGCATCTGGGACGAGCGCCGCATGGTGGTGCCACTGACCTGGTTCATCGAACACCCGTTCCAGAACTGGACCCGCCGCAGCGCCGACCTGCTCGGCACCGCATTCCTGTGGCTGGACTATCGCGCTCCGATCCCCGCGATACGCGCCGAGCTTGAGCGCATCTGCAGGGGCGAGGCGCTGTGGGATGGACGGGTCTGCGTGACGCAGGTGACCGAAACCACCGACCACACGTTGCAGGTGCGCCTGCTGGTGAGCGCGCGCAATTCCGGCGACGCCTTCGACCTGCGCTGCATCGTGCGCGAACGCATGCTCGATTTCCTGGCCCGTGAGCATCCGCAGGCCCTGCCGCGCACGCGTGCCGAGCTGCTGCAGCACCCCGATCCGGTACAGCGCCCGCGCTCGCAGCCGGCCGAAGACGTGCGCTCGCCGGGCGCTGAAGATGGCGCACCTGCGATCCTTCCAGAGCCCACCAACACCTGATGCCGTCCCGCGGGCGGGGGGAGGCCGGCCGCTGGCCGACTCCCCGCACGATCGGGTTGCACGCAGAGCCGGCCAGCGGCCGGCACTACCGGGGTGGGCCGGGAAGGTGCCGGCCATCGTTCCAGAATCCCCCAGCGGGCAATGCCGTCCCGCGGAACCGGATGCGTATCTCTCAGGGCGGGCTGGGGTTGGCCAGCAGGCTGTCGGTCTTGAAGCGCGGCGGGCGTCGGGCCTGGGTGCGCTGCTCGTAGGCGTAGGCCAGCTCGATCAGGCGCGGTTCGCTCCAGGCGGTACCCATGAACAGCAGGCCCAGCGGCAGGCCGTTCACGTGCGCCATCGGCACGCTCAGGCTCGGGTAGCCGGCCACGGCCGCCGCGCTGTAGCTCTCGCCGGGGAAGTCGTCGCCGGCGCCGGCGCGGATCGGCCAGGCGGTGCCGGTGGTCGGTGCGATCAGGGCATCCAGCTGCTGCGCGCGCAGCGCCGCATCGATGCCCTCCGGACCGGCCAGGCGGCGGGCCTCGGTGCGGGCGGCGATGTACTCCGGGCTGCCCAGGCCGCCGACCGCGGCCGCTGCTTCCATCAGGTCCTGGCCGAACGGCAGCAGTTCCTTGTCGGCGTGGCTACGGTTCCACGCGATCACCTGGTCCAGGTCGCGCACCGGCGCCTTGTACGTGGTCAGGTAACGCTGCAGACCGGCCTTGAACTCATACAGCAGCACCAGCCGTTCGGCGTCCTGCCATTGGCCCTGGGTGGGCAGCTGCACCGGCACCACCACCGCGCCTGCCTCGCGCAGCACGGCAATGGCGTGCTGCAGCGCCGGGCCGATGCCCGGCCGCTGGTCGAGCGGGCCATACAGCACGCCGATGCGTGCGCCGCGCAGGCTGTCGGCGTTCAAGCGCGAGGTGTAGTCGTAGACCGCGCGGCCGGGCATGGTCGCGGTGGCCGGATCGGCCGCGTCGCGACCGGCCATCGCGGTCAGCAGCGCGGCGGCGTCGGCGACGCTGCGCGCCATCGGGCCGGCGGTGTCCTGGCTGAAGGAGATCGGGATGATGCCTTCGCGGCTGACCAGGCCGACGGTGGGCTTGAGCCCGACCACGCCGTTGATCGCCGCCGGGCAGACGATGCTGCCGTCGGTCTCGGTGCCGACCGCGGCAGCGGCAAGGTTGGCCGATACCGCCACCGCGCTGCCGCTGCTGGACCCGCAGGGGTTATGGTTGAGCCGGTAAGGGTTGCGGGTCTGCCCGCCGCGTGCACTCCAGCCGGAAATCGACTGGCTGGAGCGGAAATTGGCCCATTCGCTCAGGTTGGTCTTGCCCAGGATCACCGCCCCGGCCTCGCGCAGGCGGGTGACCAGGAAGGCATCGTCGGGGCGGAACGTGGCCAGCGCCAACGAGCCGGCGCTGTTGCTCATCGGGCGCGCGCCGATGTTGTCCTTGAGCAGCAGCGGAATGCCGTGCAGGGGCCCGCGCAGGTGCCCGCGCTGGCGTTCGGCATCGCGCGCGGCCGCTTCCTTGAGGACATCGGGGTTGAGCTCGATCACCGCGTTCAAGCGCGGGCCGGCACGATCCAGCCGTGCGATCCGCTCCAGGTAGGCGCGGGTCAGGTGGACGCTGTCCAGGGCACCGCTGGCCATCTGCGCCTGCAGATTGGCGATGTCGGCCTCGGCATAGACAAAGGGGACATCGGGTGGCGTCGCAGGCAGCGCGCCCCGTGCTTCGCTGGCATGCACCGGTGCCGGCGCAGGGGCGCAGCCACACAGTGACATGAGCATCAGCATCGATGTCAGCGTCAGACGCATGAGGGTGTCCCGGGAACCGGCGCTCAGGCTAACCAGCCGGTGCCACGCTTGGCAACTCAGCGCAGGGCGTTGAGCTTGCGGTGGCGTTTGCGGATATCGCGGGCGAGCACGCCGACCACGATCAGATTGATCACCAGGACCGACCATGAGGCCCAGCCAGGGTGACGGACGATGGCGTAGATATCGAACGGCAGGTAGATGCCGGCGGTGACGCAGCCCAGCCAGGAGGCCCAGGCTTTGGCACGCCAGAGGCCCCAGGCCTCGAAAAGATGCAGCACCCCGTAGGCCACCATGGCCGCAGCGGCCAGGTGCACCGCATCGGGGCTGATCATGTTGAGCAGCGAGGGCAGGGTGCCGTGATCCGGGTCCAGGCTGAAGCGCCGGATCAGGGCATTGACCGCATGCCGCAACGGCTGCGGACCGAGCATTTCCAGCCCGGTCGCAGCCAACAGCGCCAAGGCCGCCTTGCTGGCTTCCAGCAAGGCGATCAGGTGCAGACCCGGATGCTTGTGCGGATCCGGGTTGTAGGGCTTGTCGGTCACGACAGGATCCTATCAGCCGCCGCGCGACGCCTTCTTGCGGTCGCTTTCGGTCAGGCCCTTCTTGCGCAGGCGGATTTCCTTCGGGGTGATTTCGACCAGCTCGTCGTCTTCGATGAAGTCCAGCGCCTGTTCCAGCGAGTACTTGATCGCCGGGGTCAGCTGGATCGCATCGTCCTTGCCCGACGCGCGCATGTTGGTCAGCGGCTTGGTCTTGATCGCGTTGACGGTCAGATCGTTGTCCTTGGAGTGGATGCCGACCAGCTGGCCTTCATACACGTTGTCGCCTTCAGCAGCGAACAGCTTGCCGCGTTCCTGCAGCGGCCCCAGGGAGTACGCCGGGGTGGCACCCGGGGCATTGGCGATCATCACGCCGTTCTGGCGCTTGGCGATCGCGCCCTGTTCCTTCGGACCGTAATGGTCGAACACGTGGAACAGCAGGCCCGAACCCTGGGTCAGGGTCTTGAACTCGTTCTGGAAACCGATCAGGCCACGGGCGGGGATCTGGTATTCCAGGCGCACGCGGCCCTTGCCGTCCGGCTCCATGTTCTTCAGCTGGCCCTTGCGGGTGCCCAGCTTTTCCATCACGCCGCCCTGGTGGATTTCTTCGATGTCCACCACCAGCTGCTCGATCGGCTCCATGGCCTGGCCGTCGATCTGCTTGATGATCACTTCCGGGCGCGACACGGCCAGCTCGTAGCCTTCGCGACGCATGTTCTCGATCAGCACCGACAGGTGCAGTTCGCCGCGGCCGGAGACCAGGAACTTGTCGGCGTCTTCCAGCTGTTCGACCTTCAGGGCCACGTTGTGGACCTGCTCGCGGTCCAGGCGGTCCTTGATCTGGCGGCTGGTCAGGAACTTGCCACCGGACAGGTCCTTGTTGCCGGCGAACGGCGAGTTGTTGACCTGGAAGGTCATCGAGATCGTCGGTTCATCGACGGTCAGCGCCGGCAGTGCCTCGGGGGTGTCCGGGTGGCACAGGGTGTCGGAGATGGTCAGCTCCTGGATACCGGAGATGGCGACGATGTCGCCGGCTTCGGCGGTGTCCTGTTCGATGCGCTCCAGGCCCAGGAAGCCCAGCACCTGGGCGACCTTGCCGTTGCGCTTCTTGCCTTCACGGTCGATGACCGCGACCTGCATGTTCTTCTTCAGGGTGCCGCGCTGGATGCGGCCGATGCCGATCACGCCCACGAAGTTGTTGTAGTCCAGCTGGCTGATGCGCATCTGGAACGGGCCGTCCGGATCCACTTCCGGCTTCGGCGCGTGCTGCATGATCGCTTCGTACAGCGGGGTCATGTCGCCGTCGCGCACGGTGTCTTCCAGGCCGGCATAGCCGTTCAGGGCCGAGGCGTAGACGATCGGGAAGTCGAGCTGCTCATTGGTGGCGCCGAGCTTGTCGAACAGGTCGAAGACCTGGTCGATCACCCAATCCGGACGCGAGCCCGGGCGGTCGACCTTGTTGACCACGACGATCGGCTTGAAGCCCATCGCGAAGGCCTTCTGGGTGACGAAGCGGGTCTGAGGCATCGGGCCGTCCATCGCGTCGACCAGGATCAGCACGGTGTCCACCATCGACAGCACGCGCTCCACTTCGCCGCCGAAGTCGGCGTGGCCGGGGGTGTCGACGATGTTGATCCGGTTCTTGACGCCGGTGCGCTTGTCTTCCCAGGTGATGGCCGTGTTCTTGGCCAGGATGGTGATGCCGCGTTCCTTTTCCTGGTCATTGCTGTCCATGACGCGCTCGGCGAGCACGGTGCGCTCGGAGAGGGTGCCGGACTGCTTGAGCAGCTGGTCGACGAGGGTGGTCTTACCGTGGTCGACGTGGGCGACGATGGCGATGTTGCGAAGATTTTCGATAGACATGCGAAAGGGGGCCAGTCGGCGCCGGATTTGGAAAAAGAAGTCCAACATTATACGGCCTAGATGACCAATCGCGAAAAGTGCCTCGCAAGCCTTGCCGGATCTGCATTCAGGTAGTGCCGGCCGCTGGCCGGCAACCCCATGATCTCCGGCGGGTTTTGCCTGGCTGCCGGCCAACGGCCGGCACGACCGCCCTCCTTGGACGGGTCGGCTGCGAACCACAGGTGTATCCTATGGGGCTAACGACAAACCCCCGTACCCCAAGGATTTGCATGTCCCTCATCGCCACTTTCGACACCACCCAGGGCCCGATCAAGGTCGAGCTGTTCGCCGACAAGGCCCCGCTGACGGTTGCCAACTTCGTCAACCTGGTCAAGCACGGCTTCTATGACGGTCTGGTCTTCCACCGCGTGATCCCGGACTTCATGATCCAGGGCGGCTGCCCCAAGGGCCAGGGCACCGGCGGCCCGGGCTACAAGTTCGAAGATGAAAAGAACGGCGTCAAGCACCAGGTCGGTTCGCTGTCCATGGCCAATGCCGGCCCGAACACCAACGGCAGCCAGTTCTTCATCACCCACATCAAGACCGATTGGCTGGACGGCAAGCACACCGTGTTCGGCCAGGTGCTGGATGGCCAGGCGATCGTCGATTCGGTCAAGCAGGGCGACGTGATCCATTCGATCACCCTGGAAGGCGACACCGACGCCGTGCTGGCCGCCCAGGCCGAGCGCGTGGCCGAGTGGAACAAGCTCATCCCCACCGCCTGATCCGATGCCGACGGCCCCCTGTGAAGGGGGCCGTTTTTGCGTTCCGGCCGCCCCGCCAGGCCTGTCCCCGCCCGCGCGGCCATCTCCCACACCGCTTCTTAGCTTCTTAGCAGAGGAAATCCCCATGAAAGCACCTGTTCGTGTTGCCGTAACCGGCGCCGCCGGCCAGATCGGCTACGCCCTGCTGTTCCGCATCGCCTCCGGCGAAATGCTGGGCAAGGACCAGCCGGTCATCCTGCAGCTGCTCGAGCTGCCGATCGACAAGGCCCAGGCCGCGCTGCGCGGCGTGATGATGGAACTGGAAGACTGCGCATTCCCGCTGCTGGCCGGCATGGTCGGTACCGATGACGCCGAAGTGGCCTTCAAGGATGCCGACATCGCCCTGCTGGTCGGCGCGCGTCCGCGCGGCCCGGGCATGGAGCGCAAGGACCTGCTGCTGGAAAACGCCAAGATCTTCACCGCACAGGGCGCGGCGTTGAACAAGGTGGCCAGCCGCGACGTGAAGGTGCTGGTGGTCGGCAACCCGGCCAACACCAATGCCTACATCGCGATGAAGTCGGCGCCGGATCTGAACCCGCGCAACTTCACCGCCATGCTGCGCCTGGACCACAACCGCGCGCTGAGCCAGCTGTCGACCAAGCTGGGCAAGTCGGTGGGTGGCATCGAAAAGCTGGTCGTGTGGGGCAACCACAGCCCGACCATGTACCCGGACTACCGTTTCGCCACCGCCGACGGTGCGTCCATCGCCGATGCGATCAACGACCAGGAATGGAACGCCGGTACCTTCATTCCGACCGTGGGCAAGCGCGGCGCGGCGATCATCGAGGCCCGTGGTTCGTCCTCGGCGGCGTCGGCGGCCAACGCGGCCATCGACCACGTGCGCGACTGGGTGCTGGGCAGCAATGGCAAGTGGGTGACGATGGGCGTGCCGTCCGACGGCTCCTACGGGATTCCGGAAGGCGTGATCTTCGGCTTCGCGGTGACCACTGAAAACGGTGAGTACACCCTGGTCAAGGATCTGCCGGTGGACGACTTCAGCCAGAAGTACATCGACAAGACCCTGGCCGAGCTGGAAGAAGAGCGCGCCGGCGTGGCCCACCTGCTGGGTTGATCGCTCCGCGGGCGCATGCCGACCGTTGGTCGGTGCGTTGACGAAAAACGCCAGGCATCGCCTGGCGTTTTTTTTACCATCGCGTAGACCGTAGACCGTAGACCGTAGACCGTAGACCGTAGACCGTAGAGCCGAGCCATGCTCGGCTGGCCGTGCGGCAGCACGGCAACGATCGAGGCCGAAGCAGCCGAGCATGGCTCGGCTCTACCCGGCCCTACGACCAAGGTCGGACGGCCCACGCCTCACCATCAGGCGATGCTCAACAGACGGTGCGCACACGTTGGTCAGGCGTCTGGCGTTAGAGGACCCGGTAGAGCCGAGCCATGCTC
>NZ_DAMAGC010000024.1:27410-27773 GCF_031995405.1 Stenotrophomonas sp.
GGCTGGCCGTGCGCAGCACGGCAATGATCGAGGCCGAAGCAGCCGAAGCAGCCGAGCATGGCTCGGCTCTACGTGGCCCTGCGATCACGGTCGGCGGCCCACGCCTCACCATCGGGCGCTGCTCAACAGACGGTGCGTACACATTGTTCAGGCGTCTGCCGTTAGACGACCCGGTAGAGCCGAGCCATGCTCGGCTGGCCGTGCGCAGCACGGCAATGATCGAGGCCGAAGCAGCCGAAGCAGCCGAAGCAGCCGAAGCAGCCGAAGCAGCCGAAGCAGCCGAGCATGGCTCGGCTCTACGTGGCCCTGCGACCAAGGCCGGCGGCCTGGGCCTCACCATCGGACAATGCTCGACAATCGGTG
>NZ_DAMAGC010000024.1:27873-32558 GCF_031995405.1 Stenotrophomonas sp.
CGTACACGTTGGTCAGGAGTCTGCCGGTAGACGACCCGGTAGAGCCGAGCCATGCGACCGAGGCCGGCCGGCCCACGCCTCACCATCGGGCGATGCTCGACAATCGGTGCGTACACGTTGGTCAGGAGTCTGCCGGTAGACGACCCGGTAGAGCCGAGCCATGCTCGGCTGGCCGTGCGCAGCACGGCAACGATCGAGGCCGAAGCAGCCGAAGCAGCCGAGCATGGCTCGGCTCTACCCGGCCCTACGACCAAGGTCGGACGGCCCGGGCCTCACCATCGGACTATGCTCGACGCATGGCTTTGTCTGGGAGGGCTGTCATGCGTTACGAAGATGTCTATCGGCGATCGATCGATGAACCCGAAGCGTTCTGGGGCGAAGAGGCGCAACGCATCTATTGGCACACGCCGCCGCAGCAGATCCTCGACTACAGCACTCCGCCATTCCGGCGCTGGTTCGTCGGCGGTGAAACCAACCTCTGCTACAACGCCGTCGATCGCCACCTGGCCGATCGTCCCGACCAGCTGGCGCTGGTGGCGATCTCCACCGAAACCAACATCACCCGCGAGATCACCTACCGGCAGCTGTACCGCGAAGTGAACGCGTTCGCCGCCGTGCTGCAGCGGCTGGACGTGCAGCGCGGCGACCGCGTGGTGATCTACATGCCGAACATGGCCGAGGCGGTGTTCGCGATGCTGGCCTGCGCGCGCATCGGCGCGATCCACTCGGTGGTGTTCGGCGGGTTCGCCGCACACAATCTGGCGCTGCGCATCGACGACGCCGCGCCCAAGCTGCTGATCGCTGCCGATGCCGGCAAGCGCGGCGGCAAGGTGATTCCGTACAAGGCGATGGTGGACGCCGCCTGCGCCGAAGCCACGTCGCCGCCGCCGCACGTGCTGATCGTCTCGCGCGGGCTGGACCCGGCCGAGCCGAAGGTTGCCGGACGCGACGTCGATTACGCCACGCTGCGCGAGGAAGTGGGTGACCAGGATGTGCCGGTGGTGTGGCTGGAATCCAGCGAGCCAAGCTATTTGCTGTACACCTCCGGCACTACCGGCAAGCCCAAGGGCGTGCAGCGCGACGTGGGCGGGTACGCGGTGGCGATGGCGCAGTCGATGGAGACCGTCTTCGACTGCAAGCCGGGGCAGGTGATGTTCTCCACCTCGGATGTCGGCTGGGCGGTCGGTCATTCCTACAACGTGTACGGCCCGCTGATCGGCGGCTGCACTTCGCTGCTGTACGAGGGCTTGCCGACCAACCCGGATCCGGGCATCTGGTGGGCGCTGTGCGAGCAGTACGGCGTCCGCACGTTGTTCTCCTCGCCCACCGCGATCCGCGTGCTGAAGAAGCACGACACCGACTTCATCCGCCGCCACGATCTGGACGCGCTCAAGTACGTGTTCCTGGCCGGCGAACCGCTCGACGAACCGACCGCGCACTGGATCAACGATGCGCTGGGCAAGCCGATCATCGACAACTACTGGCAGACCGAAACCGGTTGGCCAGCGCTCACCCTGCTGCCGGGCGTGGACATGAAGCCGGTGCGCTTCGGTTCGCCGGGCTTTCCCAACCTCGGTTACAAGATGAAGGTGATCGACGAGAACACCGGCGAGGAAGTGGCGCCCGGCCAAAAGGGCGTGCTGGTAATGATTCCGCCGTTGCCGCCGGGCTGCATGAGCACGGTCTGGAAGGACGACGAACGGTTCCTGCAGAGCTACTTCAGCCACTTCAAGGAACTGCTCTACAGCTCGCTGGACTGGGCGATCCGCGACGAGGACGGCTACACCTTCATCCTGGGTCGCACCGACGATGTGATCAATGTGGCCGGGCATCGGCTGGGCACGCGCGAGATCGAAGAGTGCATCTCCGGCCACCCGCTGGTGGCCGAAGCGGCGGTGATCGGGGTCAAGGACGAACTCAAGGGCCAGGTGCCGCTGGTGTTCGTCACCCTGCGCCAGGCCGTGGATGGCGATGGCAGCACGATCATCACCGAGATGATGCAGCGGGTAACCCAGTCGCTGGGCGCGCTGGCACGGCCGGCGCACATCCACATCGTCAATGCGCTGCCCAAGACCCGCTCCGGCAAACTGCTGCGCCGCTCGCTGCAGGCGCTGGCCGAAGACCGCGATCCGGGCGATCTGTCGACCTTGGACGATCCGGCAGCACTGGATGAGATCCGGCGCGCGTTGGGTAGCTGAAACCGTCGTTTCCGCGCATGTCTCGAGAGCCCGCACATCGATGGATGTGTGGGCTGGTTCGTGTGCGGCGCTTGATGGGCGTCGCGCTTCCCGGAAATCATTCGCACGTGTCGCGTCCGGGCATGGCCGTGGACCGGCCGGTCACCCACGATCGACGCAGGGATGCCACATCACGTCGGTGTCCGCGCCAGGAGTGAGTATGAAGCGTGAGCCCCGATTTCTCCTGTGGGTCTGCAGGAAGTGTGGCCTGGACCTGCCATCTGACAGTGCCGACCGATCCTTTGCACTGAACTGGGTGCTCCACGGCACCCAGTTTGGGGCGGGATGGGGCGTGGGGATGGCGCTGCTGGAGCCGGTGCTGAACACCGGGCGCAACGCCGGCGCGTCGCTGTTGATCGCGACCCTGGCTGGGGTGGGCTACGGTTTGATGATGGCGCTCGCCAGACGCAGGCCGTAACCACGGCAACCGGCAAATGCGGGTCGGTCGCCGGCCAGTATTGTCTGCCCCCGGCGCCGGCGACGCGGCGAGGGCACGCTTGCTGCAACGCATTATCGGCAGCCCGGAACGTCAGGTAAGCTGCGGGCGTGATCGTGGCAGGCCACTGGCCGGACGCCGCGCGCTGGGGACACGGCGCGCAGCGGGCACTGGTCGGCGCATCCGCCGGCGACGGTCGCAAGGGGACGCAGCGGCATCAGCGCAACGCTGGCTGCCGCGCGTGGCAATGCAGCTGTGACAGGGGGAACACATGGCGTACATCCATGCCAAGACGGCCGCTGGCCGTCAGGAAATCGAAGACCGCGCGCGACGTCTGCCGCCGGCATTGCGCTCCATTCTGCTGATGGTCGATGGTCAGCGCGATGACGACGCGTTGACCGCGTTGTTACCCGGCCTGCGGGCGCCGGAGGATGCGCTGGCGCAACTGGCGCAGGCGGGCCTGATCGAAGTGGTCGGCGGCGCGGTTGCCGCCCCGGCCGCGCGGGCGCTCACCGCCGGGCGCGAGCAGGATCCGGATCTGTACAAGCGGCTGTATGACTGGATGAGCGAGTCGGTGCGCCGCCACCTCGGGCTGAAGGGCTACTTCATGCAGCTCAAGATCGAGCGCTGCACCGATGCCGGCGGCCTGGAAAAACTGTGGCCGGACATGGCCGCGGCAGTGGCCAAGGCCAAGAGCCCGGCGCTGGCCAGCCGCTGGCTCAGCGATACCCATGCGCTGCTGGTGGTGGACGCGCAGCCGGACGCCGTAGCGGGCTGACCAGCACGCAGCATCGGGGAACGGCTGGCCGTAATGCCCCGGCCGGGGTTACCTTGCCCGGCTACGCAGGCCAGGAGCATGGCAGATGGACCACACGCAGAAGGAAGATGAGGGCACCCAGGGGTGGGATGCCCTCAACGCGGCGCTGGGCGCGCTGTACCCGGGTCAGGAGCCCCGCCACTTCGGCACGGCGATCCCTTACACGCTGGGCGGCCAGGATCCGCTGGACGGCATCAGCGTGTACTGGGCAGAGACGCCGCGCCCGCACTGGCATTACGTCACTTACGGTTTCTCGGAGCTGTACGGCAAACAGAGCGATGACCCGGCCGACAGCGGCTACGGCTTCGAACTGACCTTCCGCCTGGCCACCGCGCCGGGGCAGGGCGCCGATGACCCGCCGCCGGTGTGGCCGATGAACCTGCTGCAGAACCTGGCCCGCTACGTCTTCAGCAGCGGCAACGTGCTCGAGGCCGGGCATCACCTGGATGCCAATGGTCCGATCGCCCTGGACAGCGAGACCGTGCTGCGCCACCTGGCGTTGATCGACGACCCGCAGCTGCCCCCGCGCGATACCGCCAACGGCCGCGTACGTTTCCTGCAGGTGGTCGGGCTCAGCGATGACGAGATGGCCGCCGTGCGCCGGTGGTCCACCCACGGCGTGCTGCAGGCGCTGGCGGCGGGCATGCCGCTGTGGATCACCGACCTGTCGCGCGGCTCGCTGCTGGCCGATCCGGCGGTGGCCGCCCAGGTGGAGGCCGGCAGTGCGCGCGAGGGCTCCACCACCGGCACGCTGTTCATCGAAACGCTGGGATGGGCGGTGCAGGGCGATACGGTCGAGCTGGTGCTCGGGGCCGGTCAGGTGCCGGGGATCCTCGAACTGCTGCCGTTGCGCCTCGGGCATGGCCGCGCGCTGACCCTGGTGGATCGCGAGCGCAGCTGGCGCTTCGAGCCGGGCGAAGAGGACCACGTCGAGGTCGACCAGGGCGCCGCGCGCTGCGTGCTCACTCCGGCCAGCCTGCAGGCGATACGCGCGCATCTGCATGCCGAACG
Organism: Stenotrophomonas sp.; assembly: GCF_031995405.1. Classification (GTDB taxonomy): domain Bacteria; phylum Pseudomonadota; class Gammaproteobacteria; order Xanthomonadales; family Xanthomonadaceae; genus Stenotrophomonas. The sequence continues at coordinate 32,375 of NZ_DAMAGC010000024.1, forward strand.
CGGCAGCTATCCGCTGCCGGGCGGCCGCCTGCGCATCCGGGTGGCGCCCACCGAACTGCGCGATGCCCAAGGCAACGTGGTGCGCACGATCGGCTGAAGGTAGAGCCACGCCATGCGTGGCTGCTCCTAGTGCCGGGATCGCGTGCAGCCACCCATGGGGTGGCTCTACCGGAGGATGGGCGAG
>NZ_DAMAGC010000024.1:32658-44361 GCF_031995405.1 Stenotrophomonas sp.
TGCAGCCACCCATGGGGTGGCTCTACCGGAGGATGGGCGAGGTGGCAGGTAGAGCAACGCCATGCGTGGCTGCTCTTCGTGCCGGGATCGCGTTCAGCCACCCATGGGGTGGCTCTACCCCCGGGGGGCGGGTTGTTTGTGCAGGCTCCAAAAAAGAGCCCGGCGTGGCCGGGCTCTCTTCTTATATATGCGCTGTCAGGCTGGACTCAGCGCAGCCCTTCGGCCTGCAGCGTCGCCTGCACGCCCGGATCGGCTTCCATGCGCTGTTTGAACGCGGCCACGTTGTCCAGGCCGCTCAGGTCCACCTTGGCACCGACCGCCCAGCGCAGGGTGATGTAGAAGTACGGATCGGCGAAGCTGCGGAACCCGGCCAGCCACTGGCGGCCTTCCAGCTGCTGGTCGGCACGCTCGAACAGCCCGCGCAGGCGCTTGAGCGCCGTGGCGCGCACCGCGTCGTACTGGCCTTCATCGCTGATGAAGTTGCCCGGCCCGAACAGCGGCTTGAATGCCGGGTGCAGGTCCGAATTGACGAAGGACAGCCAGCGGGTGGCCTCGGCGCGCTGCTGGGCGCTGCCGTCACCGGCCAGGCCGGCCTGCGGGTAGGTATCGGCGATGTAGCCCATGATTGCCGCGTTCTGGGTGAGCGTGAAGTCGCCATCGACCACGGCCGGTACCGAGCCGACCGGATTGATCTTCAGGAACGCGGGCGCCTTCAGGGTGTCCTTGTCGAGCAGTTCCACCTCGAACGGCTGGCCGGTCCACTGCAGGGCGATGTGGTCGGCGGTGGAGCAGGCACCGGGCTTGCTGTACAGCTTCATGGGAACTCCGTTGGGGTGGTGATGGGTCAGCCGCTCACTATTCCAGAGCGGGACACGCATCCTCAACGGTATGGCCGTAACAGATCGTTACGACGCGCGCGGCTTGAGTTTCTGCACGCGGTAGAAGGTGTGGTCGCCGATCGTGGCCACCTGGTAGGCGTTGCGCCAGCTCGGGTTGGCGATCGACAGCGCGGCGAAGTGGCTCGCCCCCGGAACGATCTCCTTGCGCTCACCGACCGGCAGGGCCCAGTTGCGCTCGGCATCGAACGCCACGGTCATGGCTTCCTGCCAGGCATCGGCGTTGCCCAGCTGGGTGCCGGGGGCGACGATGGTCGGGGCGAACTGCTTGCGCGCGGTGACCACCTTGCACATCGAGTCGCCCCACAGCCCGCTGTCCAGGCGGCGCAGGGCCACTTCCGCGACGGCTTGCTGGCCGCGCAGGGTCTGGTCACGCGCTTCGAGGTAGACGGTCGTGCTCAGGCACAACGAATCGGCGGCAGGCTGCGGCAACAACTGTGACAGCCAGAGAATCCAGGCCAGTTTCATAAATCTCCTTGCTCCGTGTGGGCCGCACCTGGCTGTCCATCCGATCATGCGGACGGGGCGAGGGTACGACTTGGCGTCATGGGGAGGCGGCCATCGGGGCCGCCCGGGAGCGGACCCGAACAGGATGCGGGGTCCGCGCGCTCACTCGAACTGGGTGGTGAGCGGGAAAGTTGGCGCACGATAGGGGGCCATTTCCCAATGCATCCTGAACTTCAGCGCTTGACATTCAGGTTTGGAGCGGGGTCCGGATCGCGTTCACGGACCCCTATTCAGGTCGGTATTGACTGCTTTCAGAGCCCGGCGGCGAGGTGGCTGCCCTGGTGGATGGCGCGTTTGGCATCCAATTCCGCGGCGACGTCGGCGCCCCCGATGAGATGGGCGTTGATCCCGCCTGCCTGCAAGGCGGCATGCAGATCGCGACGCGGCTCCTGGCCGGCGCAGACCACCACGTGATCCACCGGCAGCGTCTGTTCCTGGCCATCGATCCGGATCCGCAGACCGGTGTCGTCCACGCCCAGGTACTCCACGCCGCCAAGCATCTTCACGCCCTTGGCCTTGAGCGTGGCGCGATGGATCCAGCCGGTGGTCTTGCCCAGCCGCGCACCGGGTTTGCCGGGACTGCGCTGCAGCAGCCAGACCTTGCGTGCGGGCGCCTCCGGGGCGGCCTTGGCCAGCGCGCCGCGACCTTCGAACGTCGCGTCCACGCCCCATTCGGCCATCCAGCGGGCCGGGTCCAGCGCGCTGGACGGACCGTCATGGACCAGGAACTCGCCGACATCGAAACCGATGCCACCGGCGCCGATGATGGCCACCTGCGCGCCGGCCTCGACCCGACCGAGCAGCACGTCCAGGTAGTTGATGACCTTGGGGTGGTCCGCGCCGGGGAAGTCGACCCGGCGCGGGGTGATGCCGGTGGCGACCACGACTTCGTCGAAGCCGGCCAGCAGGGCTACGTCGGCGACCGTTTCAAGCTTCACCGCCACGCCGGTCTCCGCAAGCTTGTGGCGGAAGTAGCGCAGGGTCTCGTGGAATTCTTCCTTGCCCGGAATGCGTTTGGCCACGTTGAACTGGCCGCCGATCTCGCTGCCGGCATCGAACAGGGTGACCGCATGGCCGCGCTCGGCGGCCACGGTGGCGCAGGCCAGCCCGGCGGGGCCGGCGCCGACCACCGCCACGCGCTTTGCGCTGGTCACCGGGCGGTAGACCAGTTCGGTCTCGTGCACGGCGCGCGGATTGACCAGGCAGCTGGCAGTCTTGTTCTCGAACACATGATCCAGGCAGGCTTGGTTGCAGGCGATGCAGGTGTTGATCGCCTCCGGGCGACCGGCGCGTGCCTTGTTGGCCCATTCCGGATCGGCCAGCAGCGGCCGCGCCAGCGACACCATGTCCGCGCCGCCGCCCGCCAGGATGCGCTCGGCCACGTCGGGCATGTTGATGCGGTTGGTGGCGATCACCGGCACCTGCACATGCGGCTTGAGCTTGGCGGTGACCCCGGCAAAGGCCGCGCGCGGCACTGACGTGGCGATGGTGGGGATGCGCGCTTCGTGCCAGCCGATGCCGGAATTGATCAGCGTGGCGCCGGCGGCTTCGATCGCCTTGGCCTGCTGCACGATTTCGTCCCAGTTGCTGCCGTCCTCGACCAGGTCCACCAGCGACAGCCGGTAGATGATGATGAAGTCCGGCCCGCAGGCCTCGCGGATGCGGCGCACGATCTCCACGGCAAAGCGCATGCGCTGGCTCGCGTCGCCGCCCCAGCGGTCCGCGCGCGTGTTGGTGCGTGGGGCGATGAACTCGTTGATCAGATAGCCTTCCGAGCCCATCACCTCGACGCCGTCGTAGCCGGCCTCGCGCGCCAGTCGCGCGCTGCGCGCGTAATCGGCGATGTGGCGCTCCACCCCGCGCGAGGACAGCGCACGCGGGGTGAACGGGTTGATCGGCGCCTTCAGCTTCGACGGCGCCACCGACAGGGGGTGATAGGCGTAGCGACCGGCATGCAGCAGCTGCAGGCAGATCTTGCCGCCGTTGTCGTGCACTGCCGCCGTCACCTGCCGGTGCGGACGCACTTCCCACGGCCAGGACAGCTTGCCGCCGAATGGCTTGAGCCAGCCGACCACGTTTGGCGCGAAGCCACCGGTGACGATCAGCCCCACGCCGCCGGCGGCACGCTCGGCGAAGTAGGCGGCCAGGCGTGGGAAATCGCGCGCGCGGTCTTCCAGGCCGGTGTGCATCGACCCCATCAGGACCCGGTTGCGCAGCTGGGTGAAGCCCAGGTCCAACGGAGTGAACAGATGGGGATAGGCGGGGGATTCAGCGGCTGGCGACATGTCGATACGCTTGCGTACGGAAGCGTGAAGCGTGCCGCGAAAGGCCCCCACAAGCAAGGGGCCCTTCGCGCACGAGCCGACACGCATCCGGTAGTGCCAGCCGCTGGCCGGCGCCTCGCACAGGTCGGATGTCGGAGCAGCCGGCCAACGGCCGGCAGTACCGACCATTGCAAACGTCGGGGCGGCAGCGCTACGGGGTGGCTGCCGCCGGGGCAGGCTTGTGGATGCCGAACAGCGGGAGCGTCACCCCGCACAGCGGGCCGATCAGCAACGCGAAGGCGAGGGTGCCGACGCCGACGTTGCCGCCGAGCTGCCAGCCGACGACCAGCACGGTGCCTTCGATCAGGCTGCGCACGATCCAGATCGGCCAGCCGGTGCGGGCGTGCAGGCCGGTCATCAACCCGTCGCGCGGGCCGGGACCGAAGCGCGCGCCGATGTACAGGCCGGTCGCCACCGCGACGAGCAGCAGGCCGCACCCGAACATCGGCACCTGCCAGGCCAGACCCTGCACCTCCGGCAGCACCCACAGCCCGAACTGCGCGCTGGGGCCGATCAGCATCACGTTGAGCACCGTGCCCAGCCCGGGCTTCTGCCGGATCGGCCACCACAGCAGCAACACCAGCGCACCAATCACGTTGGTGGCCACGCCGAACGACAGCGGCGTCTGCAATGCGATGCCCTGCGACAGCACATCCCACGGCGCCACCCCGATCGCCGCACGAATCATCACCGCCGCGCCCATCCCGTACAGGAACAGACCGATCAGCAGTTGCAGCAGACGCAGGGGCAGGGACGTGGGCATGGCGGTTTCACCGAAGGGGGCCTTGAATGTAGGCGGCCCCGGCGGGCTGAGACAGATACAGATGGGCACCAATATGCGCCGACACCGTCATTCCCAGCCGGCGAGCACCAGCTTGCCGATCACGCTGCCGCTTTCCAGCTGGCGATGTGCCTGGCGCAGGTTGGCCGCGTTGATCGCACCCAGCTGGGCGCTGCGCGTGCTGCGCAGCTCACCGGCATCGACCAGGCTGGCCACGCGGCTGAGGATGCGGTGCTGTTCGATCCTGTCGTCGGTGCGGAACTTCGCCCGCGCGAACATGAATTCCCAATGGATGCCGATGCACTTGGCCTTGTACGGATCGCCGATGCGCAGCGCGCCGCGCGGCTCCACCACCAGGCCCACGTGCCCCTGCGGTGCCAGCAGTTCGCCCAGCACCTCCCAGTAGTGATCGGTGTCGGCGAGGTTGAGCGCCACCTGCACCTGTTCGATGCCGAGCGCCTGCAGCTGCGGCGGCAGCGGCTGGCGATGGTCGATGACGTGTGCGGCGCCCATCTGTCGACACCAGTCCGCCGATGCGGGGCGCGAAGCGGTGGCCACCACAGTGAAACCGGCATGCCGGGCCAACTGGATCGCGATCGAGCCGACCCCTCCGGCGCCGCCGATGATCAGCATCACCTGTCCGGCATGACGACGGTCATCGAACTGTAACGGCATGCGCTGGAACAGCAGCTCCCACGCCGTCAGCACGGTCAGCGGCAACGCCGCGGCGTCGGCGAAATCGAGCGTGGCCGGTTTGCGCCCGACCAGCCGCTCATCCACCCACTGCCATTGCGCATTGCAGCCCGGGCGGGTGACATCGCCGGCGTAATAGACCTCGTCGCCCGGTGCGAATGCGGTGACGTCCGGCCCCACCGCTTCGACGATGCCCGCCGCGTCATAGCCAAGGATGCGCGGCGGATCTTCCTGCTGCGCGCGCGGTGCACGTTGCTTGGTGTCCACCGGATTGACGGAAACGGCCTGTACGCGCACCAGCAGATCCGAGCCCGTCGGCGGGCCAGGTTGTGCAAGGTTCAGGTCGAGCAGCGCGGCGGGGTCATCGATCGGCAGGTACTGGGTCAAACCCACAGCTTTCATGGCCGTTCCTGAGCTGGTCCGACCTTCATCATACGACTGCTGACAAAGCTGTTACTGCGCTGAATCAAGGCAATGGCGTATTCGGGGTGGAATACCGCACTGCGCAGCAGAAATGCAGGCAAAAAAGCCGAAACCCTTGTCGTTGCTGGGTCTTGCGCAATTTCATCAACCTGTATAGGGTGCCACCAGCTGGACCGGTAGAGGTCTGGCCGTCGTCTTCACATGTTACGTGACCGTTAACATCACCTTCACTCGCCTGAGCATAATGTTCGCGGCGGTGGCGTGCTGAATCGGCAGTCTGAAAACGACGCAGGTGCTGGCCCATGCCTCTACCGGTTTCATACCCCCGAAATAGGAGCTGTACTCAATGAACAAGAAGATCCTTACTGCCGCGCTGCTGGGCGGTCTGGCTTTCGCCCAGGCTGCATCGGCGCAGGATTTTGATGACCGCTGGTACCTGACCGGTTCGGCCGGCTTCAACTTCCAGGATAGCGACCGTCTGACCAACGACGCTCCGTTCGTGACCCTGGGCCTCGGTAAGTTCATCAGCCCCAACTGGTCGCTGGACGGCGAGCTGAACTACCAGAACCCGAACTTCGACGCGAACCAGGATCTGAACTGGAGCCAGTACGGCGTGTCCGTCGATCTGCGCCGCCACTTCATCTCCGAAGGCCGTGGCTGGAACCCGTACCTGCTGATGGGTCTGGGCTACCAGAAGTCGGAAGAAGAGTACAACTCGCTGAACCTGAATGGTCCGCGTGAGCGCAAGGACGGCAACTTCGCCGCCAAGGTCGGCGTCGGCCTGCAGACCACCTTCGAAAAGCGCGTTGCTGTCCGCGCCGAAGTGGCCTACCGCGCTGATTTCGACGACCAGAGCATCTCGGCTCCGAACGAAAGCTGGTTCGGCGACGTGCTGGCTTCGGTCGGCGTCGTGATCCCGCTGGGCCCGGCCCCGACCGCTGCTGTGGTTGCCCCGGCTCCGGTGGCTCCGAGCTGCGCAGACCTGGATGACGACGGTGACGGCGTCAACAACTGCGACGACAAGTGCCCGGATTCGCAGCCGGGTCAGACCATCGGTCCGGACGGTTGCCCGGTGCCGGTCTCCATCGACCTGAAGGGCGTGAACTTCGACTTCGACAAGGCGACCCTGCGTCCGGACGCCGTGGCGATCCTGAGCGAAGCCACCGAGATCCTGAAGCGTTACCCGGATCTGCGCGTTGAAGTTGCTGGTCACACCGACTCGAAGGGTACCGACGCTTACAACCAGAAGCTGTCGGAGCGTCGCGCCACCACCGTGTATGACTACCTGACCAAGAACGGCGTGTCCGCTTCGCGTCTGGTGGGTCCGATCGGCTACGGCGAGAGCCGTCCGATTGCTCCGAACACCAACCCGGATGGTTCGGACAACCCGGAAGGTCGTGCAAAGAACCGTCGTACCGAGCTGAACGTCCAGAACTAATCCTTCTGGTAGTACAGCTTCAGAAGAGGGCCCGGCATTGCCGGGCCCTTTTTTTTGTTCTTTTTTCCATCCGCGTAGCTCAGGGCACTCGAAGCGCGTTGGACCTTTATTGACGCGGGTGTCGGTGGGTCGGGCGCTGGGCGCCCATGCCCTTTCCGGCGACGCCCCCGGCGTCGGCCTGCGGCCGCCACCTCCTCCTTTTGTTTCGGCGGCCCGTTGCTGCTTGCCGAGCATGGCTCGGCACTACCCGCAAGCCGCGACGGGGCCCTCACGCTCGCGGATCACCCGAACGAAGCCAGCTTCCAAAAGGATCAAAGAAGAAATCAGCAATAAATCCAACAAGTTGCCGTATTCATTGAATGTGGGATCTTGAAAGCCGTTGTGGCGCTGTTAAACTCGCCGCGTCGACCCCTTTCCTGGATGCATCCCATGCTGCGTATCGCACTGGCCGCCGTGCTCGGCCTGGCCCTGGTCCCCACCGCCTACGCAGCCGTGGATTGCTCGGCACACGCCATCAGCGCCTCGCCGCTGCCGCTGCCGGCCACCGCCATTGCGCCGGTGGCCGAAGAGCTCTACATCCGCAACGTCCAGCTCGGCATGCCCGCTGGCGTGCTCACCTCCAATTTCGACCAGCAGCAGTCGCTGGACCGCGTCCTGCAGCGCCTGCGCATCGACGGCTGCCAGAACATCGCCAAGGCCATGCCTGGCGCACCGGCGATCAAGGCCAACGATCCGGCCGCGTACAAGCCGGCGACCGAGTTCGACAATACCCCCTGGCGCTTTGACATGAGCCAGAACGGCAAGCGCATGACCGCCGAGGAATTCGACGCCTGGATGAAGGCGCGCGGTGTGCGCGTGGTCAAGGCGCGCCCGGTACCGGCTGCCGCACCGGCCGCTGCGGAAGCACCGGCTGAAACCAAGCCGGGCGAGAAGAAGTAAGCCGCCCTGCGCGGAGCACGATGAGCACACGCCGGCCCCCTGCCGCGCCAACCGCTCGACCACGCCGCCCCGAGCGGCGTGCGTCATCGACCAGCCCCGCGCGCAGCGACGGCGCACCCCGCCATGGCCTGGCGCGCGTGCTGTCCAAGGCTGGCCTGTGCTCGCGCACGGAAGCCGCGCGCTGGATCCAGGCCGGTCGCGTCACCGTCGATGGCCGCGTCATCAACAACCCCGAATTCCCCATCGTAGACGGCCGCCACCACGTGCGCGTCGATGGTCAGCCGCTGGACGCACCGCGGCGCATCCACCTCATGCTCAACAAGCCGCGCGGCCTGGTCACCACCGCCCAGGACGAGCAGGGCCGCGACACCGTCTACCGCTGCTTCGATGACGCCGGGTTGCCGTGGATCGCCCCGGTCGGACGGCTGGACAAGGCCAGCGAAGGCCTGCTGTTGTTCAGCAACGACCCGCAGTGGGCCGCACGGCTTACCGACCCGGCCACCGGCCCGGACAAGACCTACCACGTGCAGATCGATGCCATCCCCGATGCCGCGCAGCTGCAGGCGCTGTGCACCGGTGTGGAGGACGACGGCGAACTGCTGCGCGCGCGCCGCGCCACCCTGCTGCGCAGTGGCGACAAGACCGCGTGGCTGGAAGTGGTGCTCGAAGAAGGCCGCAATCGCCATATCCGGCGCCTGCTGGCCGCGCTGGACATCAACGTGCTGCGCCTGGTGCGCGTGGCAATTGGACACCTGCCGATGGGCGCGCTGGGCAAGGGTGCCTGGCGCGAACTGAGCCAGCACGACCTGGATTTGCTGTACGCCGCGGCCGATGGCGCCGTGGCGCCACCGTGACGCCGTGGCCTGCCCGTGCGTGGCAGGCCGACCGAACCAGGCAATGGATGGCCGCGTACCCGACGTTTCATTCACCCCCGGGAGATTCCCCCATGCATGCCAACCTGCTCAATCGCCCTCTGTTCCGCAGCGCCTGCCTGTTGCTGCCCGCCGTGCTGCTCACCGCGTGTGGTGGCCACAAACAGGCGGCCAAGGCCGAGGCCCCGGTGACCGACAAGGTGGTGGAAGTCAAAACCCCCGACCTCGACGGCCGCGGCAGCTATCGCTTCATGATGAGCGACGGCGACAAGAAGATGTCCGCCGATGAGTTCGACGCCTGGATGAAGGCCAACGGCATCCGCGTGGCCAAGGGCAACGGCCAGGACAGGCCGGTCGCCGCACCCGTGGTGGTGGCCAGCAAGGAAACGGCCAAGGACAAGAAGAAAAAGAAGAAGTAAGCGGCCGCCGGCCGTGGGTCGGCGAGGGCACACAGGCCGCCCTCGCCGGAGTTCATGACGCCGCTGGGGAGAGCAGCCACCCATGGGGTGGCTCTACCCGGTTGGCGCGTGTCAGTTCTTGATCACGCCCAGTTCCAGGCCAATGCGGGTGAACGCATCGATCGCCCGATCCAGGTGGGCACGCGTATGCGCGGCGCTGATCTGGGTACGGATGCGTGCCTGGCCCTTGGGCACGACCGGGAAGAAGAAGCCGATCGCGTAGATGCCTTCTTCCAGCAGGCGCTCGGCGAACTTCTGCGCCAGCGGCGCGTCGTACAGCATCACCGGGCTGATCGGGTGCACGCCCGGCTTCACGTCGAAGCCGGCGGCAGTCATCTTCTGGCGGAAATAGGCGGTGTTGTCGGCCAGGGTGCTGCGCAGGTCATCGGCGGCGGCCAGCATCTCGAAGGCCTTGATGCCGGCGGCGACCACGTGCGGCGGCAGCGAGTTGGAGAACAGGTACGGGCGCGAGCGCTGGCGCAGCAGTTCGACCACTTCGGCGCTGGCGCAGGTGAACCCGCCGAGCGCGCCGCCCATGGCCTTGCCCAGGGTGCCGGTGATGATGTCGATCTTCTCCAGCACGCCCTTGACCTCGGCCGAGCCGCGGCCGGTGGCGCCGAGGAAGCCGGTGGCATGGCATTCGTCGATGTGCACCAGCGCGTTGTACTTCTCGGCCAGCGCGGTGATTTCATCCAGCGGGGCGATGAAGCCGTCCATCGAGAACACGCCGTCGGTGGTGATCAGCTTGGTCCTGCAGCCGGCGGCATCGGCCGCCTGCAGCTGCGCTTCCAGATCGGCCATGTCGCAGTTGGCGTAGCGGAAGCGCTTGGCCTTGCACAGGCGCACGCCGTCGATGATGGAGGCATGGTTGAGCGCGTCGGAGATGATCGCGTCGTTCTCGCCGAGCAGCGGCTCGAACAGGCCGCCGTTGGCGTCGAAGCAGGCCGCGTACAGGATGGTGTCCTGCTTGCCGAAGAACGTGGCGATCTGCTTTTCCAGCTGCTTGTGCAGGTCCTGGGTGCCGCAGATGAAGCGCACCGAGGCCATGCCGAAACCGTGGCTGTCCAGCGCGTCCTTCGCGGCCTGGATCAGGTCGGGATGGTCGGCCAGGCCCAGGTAATTGTTGGCGCAGAAGTTGAGCACCGTGCGGCCGTCGTCCAGGGTGATCTCGGCCGACTGCGGGCTGGTGATGATGCGTTCGGACTTGAACAGGCCCTGGGCGCGGATCGCCTCCAGTTCTTCAACGTAGTGCTGGGTCAGCGGGGCGGTGATGGCATCGCTCATGGCAGGCAGTCTTCGGCACGGGAAAACCGGGATTTTACCTGCCAGCGACGACGCTGGGGTTGCGCGCACCGGCCGATTGGACGGGGGGCGGCGGCGTCAGTTGCAGACGTGATTGTTGCATCGCAATATCAATCAGGTTAAAAAACTGTAAATCGCGCCGTTCCGCCCACCCCCACCGTCTGGAGAGACCCCGCATGAACCACGCCACGCGCTGTACCGCCGCCGTTGTGCTCTGCGCCGCCCTGCTTGCCCCGTTCGCCGCCAGTGCCCAGGACGAGGCCGCCTCTCCCTTCAGCTGGAACGTCACCGGCGTCTCCGACTACGTGTTCCGCGGTGTCTCGCAGACCGACGAGGACCCGACCCTCCAGGCCGGCTTCACCTACACCTCGCCGGTCGGTCTCTATGCCGGCGTGTGGGGCTCGGGCGTGGACTTCGGCGACGGTGGCCCGGATGCCGAGGTCGACTACCTGATCGGGTATGCATTCGACGTTACCGACGACGTCAACCTGGACCTGCTGGTCAACCGTTACACATACCCGGGCTCCAGCGAACTGGCCTACAACGAGTTCATCACCAAGACCACGTTCGCCAAGCAGTACAGCCTGACGGTGACCTACACCAACGATGTATTCAATTCGGGCACCGATGGCTGGTACTACGCCGTGGGCGGCGAGTGGGCGCTGCCGCAGGAATTCACCCTGGCCGCCAACGTCGGCCGCAGCACCTTCGAGGAAGGCATCTCCAAGGACTACACCGATTGGAACATCGGCGTGAGCCGTCAGTTCGGCCTGTTCAACCTGGGCCTGGGTTACTACGGCACCGACGGCAACGGCCGCGACAACTCCGGCAAGCTGGCCGACAACCGCGTTGTGTTCACGGTCGGCATCGCCAGGTAGTGCCGGCCGCTGGCCGGCTCTCGCACAACCGGCTACCCCGAGAACCGAAAAAGGCGCCCAAAGGCGCCTTTTTCGTTCACCGGCAATGTCGGTAGAGCCGAGCCATGCTCGGCTGCGGCCACCTCGTCGGTAGAGCCGAGCCATGCTCGGCTGCGGCCACCTCAATTCCAGCTCAATACCACCTTGCCGGCC
>NZ_DAMAGC010000025.1:0-44126 GCF_031995405.1 Stenotrophomonas sp.
GATTCCCCGATTCCCCAATCCCCAATCCCCAATCCCCAATCCCGCTTCGTCCCCCGGTGTCATGCCCATGCAACGTCGCGGACATACCGTGCTGACCCAATCTTTACACCGTTGGGGATAGCTGTGCAGAAGAAGCGTGCGTTGGGCCAGGCGATCAGCCTGTCGTTGCTGGTGATCGCCAGCCCGTCCGTGTTTGCGGTCGAGGCCGTCGAGGCCAGCGCCGTTGGCGCCGGGGCGATCGATCTGGACCGGGTCGAGGTGCGCCCGCAGCTGGAGTCGCAGACCCGCGCGGTCGACCTCAAGCGCAGCAGCGATGCCATCGAAGACGCCGTATCGTCCGATGCGATGGGCGTCTACCCGGACAAGAACGTGGCCGAATCGCTGCAGCGCCTGCCCGGCGTCAGCGTCACCCGCGACCAGGGCGAAGGCCGCTTCGTGGTCATCCGCGGGCTGGATGCCAACCTCAACAGCGTCAGTGTCGATGGTATCGCCATCGGCACCCCCGAGGATTCCAGCCGCGCCGCGCCACTGGACGTGATTCCCTCCGATTCGACCGAACGCCTGCGCGTGGTCAAGTCGCCCACGCCGGACATGCCCGGCGATGCCATCGGCGGTGCGATCCTGGTCGAGTCGGCGTCGGCCTTTGATCGCGAGGGGCGCAACCTGCGCGGCAAGATCGAAGCCAGCCACCAGCAGCTGTCCGGCAACACCAGCCCGAAAGCGGCCATCAACTACAGCGAAGTGTTCGCCGACACCTTCGGCGTGGCGCTCGGGGTGAACTACCAGAACCGCAAGTTCGAATCGGACAACACCGAAGTGGAGTACGGCGCGTTCGATGGCGGCGCCGACGATGACCTGTTCGCCAACAGCCTGCAGCGCCGCAAGTACGAGATCGAGCGCAAGCGCATCGGCGCCAACCTCAACCTGGACTGGCGCCCGAACGAGGACAGCCGCTACTATCTGCGCACGCTGTACAGCCAGTTCGACGACGCCGAAACCCGCCAGCGCACCATTTTCAACTTCGGCGACGGCGAGGTGACCGCACTGGGCAACCATCAGTACCGCATCGATGACCTGCCGGCCGATGCGATCCAGAAGCGCATGCGCTATCGCACCAAGAAGGAAAATACCTTCGCCGCCAGCCTGGGCGGCGAGAACCGCCTGAGCGGTGCCGTGCTCGATTACAAGGTCGGTTATACCCGCACCGAAGAGCGGGTCAACGACGAAATGGAAGCGCGCTTCGAGTACGCCGGCGATGACACCGGCGCAACCGTCGACCAGCGCAGCCGCGTCCCCGGCTTCACCCTCGGCGATGCCGGCTGGATGGACAACGGCAACTACGACTTCGACCGCATCGTGCTTTCGCCCAAGCGCGTGGACGACGAGGAACGCAGTGCACAGGTCAATATCCGTTTCGACGGCGACAACGCCAGTTACAAGTTCGGGCTGCTCGGCCGGTGGCGCGACCGCGACGTGGATACCGACGAGCGCGAACTGCGGGTCGGTCCGGACATCGCGTTGTCGGACTGGACCACTGCAAGCCCGGACCATCGCGGCGGCAGTCTCGGCCAGGGCATGAGTTCGGACGCCATGCGCCGTTACTGGGCCCAGCACGGCGCCCAGTACAGTGCGCGCCCGCAGGACGCCGGCGGCAACGCGCTTACCTCGCTGGAAGAGGACTACTCCGCCAGCGAGAACATCTTCGCCAGCTATGCGATGGGCACCTGGGATATCGGCGCGCTGCGCATCATCGGCGGCGTCCGCGTGGAAAACACCCAGTTCACCGCCACCGGCAACAGTGTCGATGTGGCCAGCAACGGCCGCAGCTACACGGTCACCCCGCTCAGCGTGAGCCGCAGCTACACCAACGTGCTGCCCGGCCTGCACCTGCGCTACGACGCCGGTGACGACTGGGTGCTGCGCGCGGCCGCCAACAAGACCGTGTCGCGGCCGTCCTTCGGCGACATCGCGCCGCGCGTCGGCCTGAGCCGGGGCGATGAGGAAGTGCGGATCGGCAATCCGCAGCTGGACCCGTACGAATCCAACAACCTCGATCTGTCGATCGAGAAGTACCTCGGCAGCACCGGCATCATCTCGCTGGGCCTGTTCCACAAGTCGATCGACGGGTACATCGTCAACACCGTGAGCAACACGGATCCGGCGTATCCGGGTTACGAGGTCACCCGCGTGATCAACGGCGAGAAGGCCAAGGTCAACGGCGCCGAGTTCAACTGGCAGCAGCAGCTGGCGTTCCTGCCGGCCGGCTGGGACGGGCTGCTGGTCGGTGCCAGCGGCACCTGGCTGGACACCGATTTCGATCCGGGCCTGGCCGGTCGCGAGCGTGACGACTTCATGCTGCCGCGTGCGTCCAAGCATGTGTACAGCGCGCACATCGGCTACGAGAAGGACGCCTTCAGCACCCGCCTCGCCGCGGTATATCGCAGCGAGTATCTCGACACGCTTGGCGACAGCCGCGCCTACGACATCTACGTGGCGCCCAACACCCAGCTGGATTTCAGCCTGGACTACAAGTTCACCCCGAACGTGAGCGTCTATTTCGAGGCGCAGAACCTGCTCGACAAGCCGCTGGAGTTGTACCAGGGCACGCGCTCGCGCACGTTGCAGATGGAAGAATACGGTCGCACCTATGCGCTCGGCCTGAAGGTGGCCCTGTGATGCGCGTGCGCCACGCCATCGGCCTGTTGAGCCTGGCCCTGCTGTCGGCCTGCCGTCACGGGGATGTGCCGGCAGCGGTCACGCCCGCCTCCGGCGGCAAGGCGGCCGTCTCCGCGGAAGCGCCGCGCGCGGTGGCGACCGTGGCCGAAGCCTTCCTGACCCCGATGACGCCGGCCGACAACATCGACTCGCCGGCCAGCTGGACCACCGCCGATGGCCGGCAATGGCTGATCGCCACGGCCAAGGCCACCGACAAACTGGTGGTCTACGATGGCCAGACCGGCGTGCATCTGCGCGACGTGGGCAGTACCGGCACCGCGCCCGGGCAGTTCGACCGTCCCAACGGGATTGCCGTGATCGACGACCTGGTGCTGGTCGTCGAGCGTGACAACCATCGCGTGCAGGTGCTGCAACTGCCAGACTTCACGCCGCTGGGCGTGTTCGCCGCCGCCGACCTGCGCAAGCCCTACGGGCTGTGGGTCAACAAGCAGCGCGAGGGTTACGACGTTTACGTGACCGACTCCTACGACGCCGGCGAGGATGCGCAGGGCAACGACGTGCTGCCGCCGCTGGCCGAACTGGACAAGCGCGTCCGCCGCTATTCGCTCAAGGTGGGCGGCGGCAGGATCGACGCGAGCCTGGTGTCCAACATCGGCGACACCAGCGAGGCGGGTGCGCTGCGCGTGGTCGAATCGATCTGGGGCGATCCGGCCAACGACCGCCTGCTGATCGCCGAGGAAGACGAAACCTACGCCAGCGAAATCAAGGTCTACACGCTGGAAGGCCGGTTCACCGGCACGACCTTCGGCCGCGACGCGTTCAAGGCGCAGGCCGAAGGCGTGATGCTGCGTACCTGCGGCAAGGACGGCTGGTGGATCACCACCGAGCAGGGCAGGCAGCGCAGCGTGTTCCACCTGTTCGACCGGCATACCTTCAGGCACGTCGGCGCGTTCCAGGGCAATACGGTGGCCAACACCGACGGCATCTGGCTGGACCAGCACGCCTCCACGCGCTTCCCGCACGGCGTGCTGTACGCGGTGCACGATGACCAGGGGGTAGTCGCCTTCGACTGGGCCAGCGTGGCCAGGCAGCTGTCGTTGCCGCTGGAGTGCGCACCGTGAGGCGCGCGCCCTTGGCCAGCGCGGCCGTGCTGCTGGCGCTGCTGCTCGGCAGCGCGACGGTGATTGCGAGGAATGCGGACACCGCCGCCGAACCGAACACGCAGGTGCCGGCGGGCAACCGCCATTACGCCGCTACCGGCTTCCCGGACCGGATCGTGGCCTCGCCGGCGCAGGACGCCGCGCGCGGTTTCGGCGTGTCCTGGCGGACCGACACGACAGTCGGCGCGCCGGTGCTGGAGTGGGTGCCGGCCGGTGATTCGCCCGACGTCGGCCGCGCCACGCGCATCACCGCCAGCACCCGCGCGCTGGACACCGAGAACGGCAGCGCGCATTACCACCGCGCCGATGTCAGCGGCCTGCAGCCGGACACGCTGTACCTGTGGCGCGTGCAGGGGCAGGGCACGTGGAGCGCCTGGAACCAGCTGCGCACCGCCGGCAGCGCCACCCAACCGCTGACCCTGCTGTACTTCGGCGACACCCAGAACAAGAACCTGAGCCATGTCTCGCGGGTGCTGCGCGCCGGCTTGAAGGCCGCCCCGCAGGCGCGCCTGAGCCTGTTCGCCGGTGACCTGGTCAGCGGCGGCGACGGCCAGGACGACAGCGAGTGGGGCGAGTGGTTCGCCGCCGCGGGCTGGCTGCCGCAGGAGACCGCCGTCGCTCCGGCGATCGGCAACCACGAGTATTTCGAGGAGTTCGAAGACACCCCGCAGGAGCGCCGGGTGCTCGGTCGGCATTGGCCGGTGAGCTTCGCGCTGCCGCGCAACGGCGTGGACGCGGCCGATAGCAGTACCTACTGGTTCGACTACCAGGGCGTGCGCATCGCGGTGCTGGATGGCACCTCGGCACTGGACCTGGGCACCGCGCAGGCGCAGGCGGTCTGGCTGGACAAGGTCTTGGCCGACAACCCGCACCCGTGGAGCATCGTGCTGCTGCACCAGCCGTTCTACTCGCCGCGCGAAGGTCGCGAGAACGCCGAACTGCGTGACGTGCTGCTGCCGGTGGTGCGCCGCCACCAGGTCGATCTGGTGCTGCAGGGGCACGACCACACCTATGGTCGTCGTGGCGAAGGGCAGGGCGCAACCCCGCAGTTCATCGTCACCGTGGCCGGGCCGAAGCAGTACCGGTTGTCCGATGCCGCACGTGCCAGCATGGCGCCGGTGGGCGAGGACACCCAGTTGTTCCAGGTGCTGAACATCGACCCGCGGCACCTGCGCTATGAAGCGCGCACCGTCACCGGGCGGCTCTATGATGGCTTCGAGCTGACCCGCGGCTCCGATGGCCGCAAGCACAAGACGGAGCTGACGCAGGGACGCATCGCCCCCCGTGACTGCACGCGGGCGCAGACCCTCAAGGGCCGCGCCGACCGTTGCTGGGAATGACCCCCGGGCCGGGCCGCCTCCACGCGCCCGGCCGCTGCCGGAGACCATGATGATCGACACGCGACGCGTAATTCCCCTGGCTGCCATCGCCGCCGCATTGCTGCTGGCGGGCGCCAGTGCCGCCACCAATGCGGTCCTGCACCCGTTCCTGGCGGCCCAACCCCGGGAAGCACCGGAAGAGGCCAACCTGGCGGTGGAGATCCCGGCCGGCAGCTTCACCAAGTATGAAATCAAGGAGGATGGCCTGGTCCATGTGGATCGCTTCCAGTCGATGCCGGTGGCCTATCCGGCCAATTACGGCTCGATGCCCCGCACGCTTGCTGGCGACAACGATCCCCTGGATGCGCTGGTACTCACCCGCGAACCGCTGCACCCCGGGGTGATCGTGCGCTTCCGCCCGATCGGCTTCCTGAAGATGGTCGATGGCGGCGAGCACGACGAAAAAGTCATCGGCGTGCCCACCGACAAACTCGACCCCACCTACGCCAACATCCGCGACCTGAAGGATCTGCCGCTGATCGAACGCCAGCGCATCGAGGCGTTTTTCCGGGTCTACAAGGACCTGCCCGAAGGGCGCAATCCGGTGCAGCTCAATGGCTGGGGCAATGCGGCCGAGGCGAAGGCGCTGATGCGCGCGTCGATGCAGCGTTTCGACCTCAAGCAGCAGCGCCAGAAGGGCGATTGAGCGCCGCGCGGGCGTTGTATGATCCGCGCTTCGGGTTCGGGGGAACGCAGCAATGGCGAAGGCGCGCTGGGTAGAGGGAATGGGGGTCACCTTGCTGGTGCTGGAACTGCTGTTGCTGGCCGTGCCGGTCACCGTGCTCGATGGTTTCGGCCTGCTGGTGCTGGCTTATCCGAACGCGCATCCGGACCACGCGCCGATGCTTGTGGGGGTGGTGGTGGCCACGGTGGCGCTGATCGGCTTCTGGCGGCTGACCTTCAGCTTCCTGCTCGATGGCCTCAGCCTGAAGCGCGTCCCGGCCTGGGCGCGCTGGAGTACCGGCAGCGGCGCGTTGCTGTGCCTGCTCGCCCTGCTGGTGGCCGCCCTTTTCGACCGGTTCACCGCCTGGGCGCTGGTGGGGGTTTTCGGCCTGCCGGTGCTGGTGCCGCTGGGGCATATGCTGGCAGTATCCCGGGGCCAGCCGACGCCACCGCCCTTGCCGTGAGCGGCGTCACTCGCGCGCTGCGACGGCCTTGTCCGCACGGCGTTTGAACACCGTCATTTCCTTCTCCGCCTGCTTGTCGCCGTTGCGGCGGGCCACCTCGATACCCTGCTGCCACGCCCGTGCCGCCGCATGCGCGTCGCCGGCGGCCAGCCACGCCTTGCCCAGCAGCTTCCAGCCGGCGGAGTAACCCGGGTCCTGCGCCACGCATTGGAGCAGGTGCGATGTCGCCCCTTGCGGATCGCCTGCATCGAGCAGGCCCTTGCCCAGGCTGAAACGCAGCAGCGCGTTGTCGCGTCCGCTGTCGAGCATGCGCTGCAGGGCGGCTATGTCCATGGCGGTGTTTTCGTGTCTTGGCGACCAGGGCAGGCAGGCGTCACGGCGTCGCGCGACCATCGATGCGTGCGTAGCGGCCGCGATGGTAGGCCAGGGCTTCGCCGGGTGCTGCGTCGAAATGCTCGACGCGCCCGACGATCAGCAGATGGTCGCCCAGTGCCACCGTGCGGTCCACCGCGCACAGCAGCCAGCCCACCGCATCGGGAACCCGCGGCGCCTCGCCGCTCAGATCCAGCAGGGCCACGTTGGCCGCATCACGTCTCAGCAGCGGATCGGCGAAACGCCGCGCGAGCGCCTCCTGCGCGGCGGACAGCACGTTGATGCCGAACCAGCGCGCTGCAGCGAAAACCGGCAGGTCGGCCGAACGGGCGCCGATGCTCCACGCGACCAGCGGCGGATCCAGCGACAGTGAGGTAAACGAATTGATCGTCATGGCGACGACGCGGCCCTCTACATCGCGTGCCGTGGCAACCGCCACGCCGGTCGGGTATTGCCCGAAGACGTGGCGCAGTGCAGCCGTATCGGGCCCGGTGGCGACCGGGGATGCTGCCATCGTGGCCTCCGCGTCGCGGACCGGACCCGGTTTCATCAGCGGCCGCCAGCGGCCTGGAAACGGCGCGTCACTTCGGCCCAGTCGATCAGGTTGAAGAAGGCGGCGATATAGTCGGGCCGACGGTTTTGGTAGTGCAGGTAATAGGCGTGCTCCCACACATCCAGCCCGAGGATCGGCACGCCGCCGGACAGGTTGGCGTAAGCGCCCATCAGCGGGCTGTCCTGGTTGGGGCTGCTCTCGACCAGCAGCTTGCCGTCACGCCCCAGCGTCAGCCACGCCCAGCCGCTGCCGAAACGGGTCTGCGCCGCCTTGGTGAAGGCGTCCTTGAAGGCGTCGTAGCCGCCGAGGTCACGCTCGATGGCGGCTGCCAGCGCGCCCTCCGGCGTGCCGCCGTCGGTGCCGAGCACGGTCCAGAACAGGCTGTGGTTGGCATGCCCGCCGCCGTTGTTGCGCACGGCGTTGCGTACGCCCTCCGGCAGCGCTGCGATGTCGGCAATCAACTGCTCGATCGGCGTTGCCTCGATGCCCGCATCGGCCAGCGCGGCGTTGAGGTTGGTGACGTAGGCCTGGTGATGGCGCGCGTGGTGGATTTCCATCGTCTGCGCATCGAAGTGCGGCTCGAGGGCGTCGTAGGCATACGGCAGGGCGGGGAGGGTGTAGGACATCGCAGACAACTCCGTGGAAAGAGCGGTCATGATCGGACCTGAAGCATGGTTGAGGTCAAGCACGGTGATGCGTTCGATTCATGATCCGACAGCGCGTGCGGCCTGCCTCAACCGACCGTGCCCGACGGCTCATGGATTGGGCAGCGGTTGAACTGTGCGCGGAACTGCCGCGATGCCGCCATCACGATGCGGCGGGCACGGTTGAGGCTGCCCAGCGGGCGGTGCGCCGCCAGGGCGTGCCACGGCGCGAAGGCAAGGCCGTCTTCGCGAGCTTCGGCATCGGCGCTCCACGCCGGCTGCGCGCCGACCACCAGGCGCCCGACCGCCACGAACGGACTGAGCGCTTCGGGCCAGACCACCGAGGCATCCTCGATCGGCATCTGTTCCAGATCACGGCACAGCTGCACCCGCAGCTCCCACTCGACCGGCGCATCGAGGTGTTCAAAGAAGGCGCCGATCGCCTCGCGCTGCGTATCGGCCGTCGATGCCAGCGGCTGACCGGTCAGCGCGAGCAGCGCGGGCGAGACCGGCACCCAGGAGAACTTGGCCATGTACGGGCCATACAGGAACGGGACCTGGGTGAAGAAGGTTTCGCCCAGCGGATGGTGCTGGGGTTCACCGCCCAGCGCCTTCAACGTCGCACTTTGGCCGCCTACCGCTTCCAGCACCGCTTCGGTGCCGCGCAGCGTGGCCGACAGCACCTGTTTGGTCCGCGGCATGCGTTCGGTGGTGGATGCCAGCAGCTTGGCCGAGCGCAGGAAGCCCTGGATGCCCGGCGTGCTGAAGGCCGGGCCGTTGACCATCAGGAAGTCCTGGCTGTGCTGTTCATCGCCGCCCTCCACGCGCGCACCGGGGACGTCCAGCAGCTTCACTGCCATCGCGCGGGGCGTGGACACGGTATCGGGCAACTGCTCGGCGGGCGGTGAGGACAGGCGCACCAGCGCGTTGTAGGTGCCGGCGGCGGCGAACAGGCCCTGTGCGAGCTCGGCCGGGAGCCCATCGAGCACCTGGAAGCGGCCTTTCAGCAGGGCGTGGCCTTTGGCGTGTACCGCGCGGTGTGCATGGCCTTCGTGCTCGGCCACGGTGCGGGCCATACCGGTGAACACCGTCGCCAGCTCGGCGATGGTGTCCTCCTCGTCGGGCTGGCGATGTTCAATGTCGGGCGAATAGACAACAGCAGGCGCGAACGTGGCCATGGCGGCATCCTCGTGGGTCAGGGCAGGGAGCCGGCGCATGACATGACCGTGCTTACGCCTTGGCAACAGCCGGCTGGGGCGGGGCAGGGCACCACCTTGGCGGGTGCGGCGTGCAGGGTGGGTGCAGGGCGCATGGCGTCCGCGCGAAGACGCGGCGCGGCGCGTTCACCACTCCAGCGTCTCGAAGAAGCGTTCGGCGGCGTCCTCATCGCCGAGCACCGTGGCCAGCGCCCGCAGCGCCGCGTCCCGGTGCGCCGGGCGCAGCGCGCCATCGTCGTCCTCCAGGTCGTCCCCGGCGTCGAGGTACACCGTGCCGATGGCGGCGAGGGCGGCAAGGAACGTCGCCAGGTCCTGCGTCAGCACCGAGGCCTCCCAGCGGCCCGCACCATGGAAGGCAAACAGGATCTGGCCGCTGTCGCGGTCGAAGATGAAGGGGTCGGCATTCTGCTCGGCGATCACCAGCCAAGCGTCCGGCCAATCGGTCAGCCGCTCACCGCTGTTGCCTTGCCACCGATAGCCGGCCTGCAGGGACCACAACCGCTGCAGGGGCGGGAAACACACGTTGACGCCCGGGATGTCGATGCCGACCGGTCCCACGTGGGCGTGCATGGTCTCGCCCCACGGGCCAATCTGCGCGTAGAACGCCGCCAACTCGCTGGGCAGCGCTATCTCGCCACGCCACAGCGCCGCCGACTGGGCATGCAGCGGGCCGAAGCGGGCGAAGGATGCGTACAGGGTGTGCATGGCCGATGTCGGTGCAGGGAAGGAGGCGAAGACTAGCCATCGCCTCGGCAAGGTACAACCGTATCGGCGCGGCCGCGACCGGCACCGTCTTTCACGCGTGCTGGCTATCATGCGTCCTGTTTCCTTTCCTCAGGACGGTCGTCGTGTCGCTAGCGCTGGTGTGGTTCCGCCGTGATCTTCGTCTGCAGGACAACCCGGCGTTGCAGGCCGCGCTGGACGCCGGACACGTGCCGGTGCCGGTCTACATCCACGCGCCGCACGAGGAAGGCGATTGGGCACCCGGTGGCGCCTCCAATGCCTGGCTGCACCGTTCGCTGGCCGCGCTCGATGCAGATCTGCGTGCCCGTGGCTCGTCGCTGGTGCTGTGTCGCGGCGACAGTCAGGCCGAGCTAGAGCGGTTGATCGCAGCGTCCGGTGCCGTGGCGGTGTACTGGAACCGCAAGTACGAACCGGCCACCCAGCCGCGCGATGCGAAGATCAAGCGCGAGCTGCGCGAGCAGGGCATCGAGGCGCAGAGCCACAACGGCAGCCTGATGCTGGAGCCGTGGGATATCACCACGCTGCAGGGCGGCCCGTACAAGGTGTTCACCCCGTACTGGCGTAACGCATTGACCCGCCTGCAGCTGCCCGCGCCCGTGCATGCACCGGCGTCGCTGCCTGCCCATCCGCTGCAGGGCGAGGCGCTGGACACACTCGGCCTGGCGGCACCGTTGTCGTGGGATACCGAATTCTGGACGCACTGGCAGCCGGGCGAGGCGGGCGCGCAGGAAGCGTTGACGGTGTTCATCGACGGGGCGCTCAACGGCTATCGTCAGCAGCGTGACCTGCCGGACCGGGTGGGGACCTCGCTGCTGTCCCCGCACCTGCATTTCGGCGAGATCGCGCCGTGGCAGGTCGTGCACCGGCTGCAACCGGAGCGCAGCGCCAGCCGCGATGCCGACATCGACGGCTACATCCGCGAGCTGGGCTGGCGTGAGTTTTCCTACCACCTGCTGCATCACTTCCCGCAGACCACCGACCACAACCTCAACCCGCGTTTCGACGGCTTCCGCTGGGCCGCGCCCAACGCGACGCAACTGCAGGCCTGGCAGCAGGGGCGCACCGGCATTCCGATCATCGATGCAGGCATGCGCGAGCTGTGGGCCACCGGCTACATGCACAACCGGGTGCGCATGCTGGTGGCCAGCTTCCTGTGCAAGCACCTGCGCCAGCACTGGCGGGAGGGCGCGCGCTGGTTCTGGGACACGCTGGTGGATGCCGATCTGGCCAACAACACCATGGGCTGGCAGTGGGTGGCCGGGACCGGGGCGGATGCGGCACCGTACTTCCGCATCTTCAATCCAGTGACCCAGTCGGAGAAGTTCGATCCGCAGGCGCGCTACATCACCCGCTGGGTGCCTGAGCTGGCGGCAATGCCGGTCAAGGCGCGCTTCGCGCCCTGGCAGCATCCGCACCTGCTGGCCGAACATGCACCGTCCTATCCGACCCTGCCGCTGGTGGATCTGGCTGCCGGGCGCGATGCGGCACTGGCGGCATATCGGCATACGGGCGGGGCATGAGCAGCGCCCGACAGGTGGGCTCAGAAACCTGAACGTGGAGGAGATGGCGGCGCGTGTCGTCATGTCGGCATCGCGTCAGGCTGTTTATGCTCTGTGCCGCTCGCACGCCGATAGACCGGTAACCAAGGAGAACATCATGATCCGACCCGCAACCCGTAACGTGGCCCTGGCCCTGATGACCGCCGCCGCTTTGTCGGCCTGCGCCACCGGCGGCTCGTACGTCCAGTCCGACCAGTACGGCAATCCGACCCAGCAGCAGAACAAGACCGGCCGCAACGCGCTGATCGGTACTGCGGTGGGCGTGGCCGCTGGCCTGCTCAGTGGCAACAGCGCTACCGAGCGCCGCCAGCACGCGATGATCGGTGCCGGCATCGGCGCGCTCAGCGGCGCGGCGATCGGCCAGTACCAGGACCGCCAGGAACGCGCACTGCGCGAGCGTACCGCCAACACCGGTATCGACGTGTCGCGCGATGGCGACAACCTGACCCTGAACCTGCCGGACGGCATCACCTTCGATTTCGGCAAGTCCACGCTGAAGCCGCAGTTCTACAGCTCGCTCAACGGCGTGGCCAGCACGCTGGCCGAATACAACCAGACCATGATCGAAGTGGTCGGCCACACCGACAGCATCGGCAGCGACGCGGTCAACAACCGCCTGTCCAAGGAGCGCGCCGATTCGGTGGCCGCCTACCTGACCGCCCAGGGCGTGCAGGGTGCGCGCATCGAAACCCTCGGCGCCGGCAAGGCGTATCCGATCGCCGACAACAGCACCGACGCTGGCCGCGCACAGAACCGTCGCGTGGAAATCCGCGTGATTCCGCTGCGTCAGTAACCTCGCGCGTTGTCGACGCTCCGGCCATGCGCCGGAGCAGAATGCCGCCTTTGCAGGCGGCATTTTTTTTGTTTCTCTTTCCATCGCTGTCGCAAGCACGATGTGCGCCGTAAGCCTTTTCAGATGCGGCGGTCGGTGGGTTCCTTTCCGGCGACGCCCTGCGGCCCCGCCTCCTTCCTTGTTTCGGCGGCCTCCTGCGAGTTGCCGAGCATGGCTCGGCACTACCCATGCGAGCCCAACGCCCGACATCGACCACCGTCGGAAAAGCGCGTCTTCCACCTGCGTACCGCAAGCCGCTACGGGGGCGCTCACGCGCGCGACAAGCCAGAACGAAGGCGGCACCGATCGACATGGCGTCCGGACTGCCTGGCTACACGCATATCGTGCCGCGCCATCTGCCAAGGCCCTTGCAACAGGACGCTCCCGAACCCGGCATGCTGCTACTGGTGCGCAAGGGAACGGGCGCGATATCGCGCAGGGCGTACGACAACGCCGCCCGGAGGCGGCGTCGTCAAGCGTGGCTCGACCGCACCAGGCGGCGCGGTCAACCGGCAGTAACCGTCTCCAGGATCCGCTTGCCGGTGGCCTGCAGTTCCTCTTCGGCCTGCGCGTTGTGCTGCTTGGCGTACTTGGCGTTGGGGCACTGGGCCAGCATGTAGTTGGCATCGAAGTCGAGCTTGGCGACCAGGAAGTCGACGAACGCGCGCACCTTCGGCGACACCAGCCGGCCGCCGGCGAACACTGCGTTGAAGTCCACTTCCGGCCCGGTCCAGCCGGCCAGCACGCGCCGCACCATGCCCGATTCGACGAAGGGTTTTGCCATCACATCACCGGTCAGCAGCAAGCCTTCGCCGCAGACCAGCGCGCCGTTCAAGGCCGAGGGGTCATTGGCCACCAGCAGCGGATTGACCGGGAAATCGCGCAGGTCGCCGCCGTTTTCGCCCAGTTGCCAGAAGAACCGGTTGTTGTTGAGGTTGCGCGCCTTGCGCATCGCCAGAATGCGGTGGAACTGCAATTCATCCGGATGCAGCGGCTCGCCGTAGCGCTCGATGTAGGCCGGGCTGGCGAACACCTGCGTGCGCAGGCTGCCGAGCTTGCGCGCCACCAGGTTGGAATCGGGCAGGGTACCCACGCGCAGGGCGAGGTCGGCTTCGCCGGCGATCAGATCCAGCTTCTCGTTGCCCAAGTGCATGTCCAGCTGGATTTCCGGGTATTGCGCATGGAATTCGCCCAGCAGCGGCGCGATCCAGGTGATGCCGATCGAATACGGCACGGTGAAGCGCAGCCAGCCACGCGGACCGGACTGCAACTGGTTGACTGCGCCCTCTGCTTCTTCCAGCTCGCGTGCGATGCGCTGGCAATGCTCGTGGTAGACCGACCCGGCCTCGGTCAGGCCCAGCCGGCGGGTGGTCCGGTGCAGCAGGCGCGCGCCGAGCCGCGTTTCCAGTTCCTGCACCTTGCGGCTGACGGTGGTCTTGGGCAGGCCAAGTGCAGTGGCTGCGGCAATGAAGCTGCCTTGCTCGACCACTTTGACGAAGATCAGCGTGTCGTTGAGATCGTGTGCCATGACGGGGTCCGAAGTCGGGGGAGGAGGTAGGGTGCCCGAAAGATTGTGCCGGGAACGGGATGATTATTCCCCTTAATCCGGACTAATCAAGTAGCAATTTGAGGACTAATCTGGCGCCATTCCCGAAACGAAGGACGTCAACCATGTGGTTGCGGAACATTCTTGGCCGCGTGCTCAGCGGCCGCAAGGCCCCGCTGGAACTGGCGATGACCGTAGAGAAGCGCCCCTCCGGCTTCTCCCACAAGGCTTTCCGTGAGTTCACCCCACCGGCCAACCTGCAGCGCGGCGGCAGCCTGCAGCTGGGCGCCCGTCATGGCGACCGACTGGGCCGGATTGGGATTATCCCGGCGGCGGGAGTGAAAGTCCCATGAGTGGGACGCTGGCCCCCGAGGTGTTGGTCCTGGGCGGCACGGGGAGTGTCGGCCAGGGCATCGTGGCCGCGCTGCTGGAGGCCGGCAGCCCGGTCCTGGTGGTCGGCCGCGACCCCGGCCGGCTGGCTGCCCTGCAGGAACAGTTCGCCGATGAGCCCGGGCTGGAAACGCTGCTCGGGTCACTCGGCGACGATGCGTCGGCCCGCACCGTGGCCGAGCGCATCGGCGTGCGGCGCCGCAGGCTGGCGGCCGTGGTCGATGCGATGGGCGGCCCCTACAACCGCGGCCGGGTGACCGACCGCACCGGCGATGCCTTGCTGCAGGCGCTGCAGGCCGACGTGATGCCGCACGTGCATGCCGGGCGCCACCTGCTGCCGCTGCTGCGCGGCGGCGCACACACCCTGCGTTACGTACTGGTCGGCGGCCCGGCCGGTTTCAAGCCGTGGGCCGGGCACGGCGAGTCGTCCATCACCATGTCCACCACGCGCATGTACGCGCAGGTGCTGCACCAGGAAGCGCAGGCGCTGGGTGTACGCGCGCAGATGCTGGAAGTGTGCAGCCCGGTGTGCACGCCCACCAACGCGGCCAACGCCTGCATCGAATGGCCCAGTGCGCTGCTGGTCGGGCGCCGGCTGGTGTCGTTGCTGGACAACTGTACGGACAACCGCGCCATCGTCCGCTGCGACGCCCGCGATGCGGAACTGCCGCGCGGCCTGCTGCACCTGGATTGGCCTCCCCCACCGTCGCGCAACGTCGCCGGCACCGCTTGACCTCTACCAAGGTTCAGGTCCCAGGCTACGCCACCCACGTCGCCCCGCTCCCAGATTTCGTATCACCACCCCCTCCGTACGGATGCATGTCATGACCTCCCAGAATTCCACCCCCTCCCGTATCACCCGACGGCTGGCCATGGCCGGCGTGTCGATCCTCGCCGCGGCCGTGCTGGCCGCCTGCAGTGGCGGTCACGCCGAAGAAGCCGGCATGCCGCCGCCGCCGTCGGTCAGCGCCGCGCCGGTGCTGATCAAGCCGGTCAGTCAGTGGGATGACTTCAGCGGTCGCGTCGAAGCCGTGCAGAGCGTCGAGCTGCGTCCGCGCGTGTCCGGCTACATCGACAAGGTCAACTACGTCGAAGGCGAGGAGGTGAAGAAGGGCGATGTGCTGTTCACCATCGATGCGCGCAGCTACCAGGCCGAGTACGACCGCGCCCGCGCCGAACTCGCCCGCGCCCGCACCCAGTCCACGCTGGCCCGCAGCGAGTCCGAGCGCGCCAAGAAGCTGTCCGACCAGCAGGCCATCTCCACCGAGACCTGGGAGCAGCGCCGCGCCGCGGCCGATCAGGCCGGTGCCAGCGTGCAGGCCGCGCAGGCCGCGCTGGATGCGGCGGCACTGAACCTGGAATTCACCAAGGTGCGTGCCCCGATCAACGGCCGTGCCGGTCGCGCGATGGTCACCGCCGGCAACCTGGTCACCGCCGGCGACAGCGCCAGCGTGCTGACCACGCTGGTCTCGCTGGACAAGGTGTTCGTGTACTTCGATGCCGACGAAGGCACCTTCCTGCGCTACGCGCAGATGGCGCGCAAGGGCGAGCGCCCGAGCGAGCGCGACAGCGATCTGCCGGTCAAGGTCGGCCTGTCCGGCGAAGACGGCTACCCGCATGAGGGCAAGGTCGACTTCCTCGACAACCAGGTCACCCGCAGCACCGGCACCATCCGCGTCCGCGCGCTGCTGGACAACGCCGACCGCACCTTCACCCCGGGCCTGTTCGCCCGCGTGCAGCTGCTCGGCAGCGGCCAGTTCCAGGCCATGCTGATCGACGAGAAGGCCGTGCTTACCGACCAGGACCGCAAGTACGTGTACGTGGTCGACAAGGACGGCAAGGCGCAGCGCCAGGACATCACCCTGGGCCGCAGCGCCGACGGGCTGCGCATCGTGCAGCAGGGCCTCAAGGCCGGGGACCGGGTGATCATCGACGGCGTGCAGAAGGTCTTCATGCCCGGCATGCCGGTGCAGGCCAAGGTCGTCGCCATGCAGCCCGTTGCCGCTCCGATTGTTGCACAGAATTGAAGAGCAGCCGACTGACCGTCGGCTCTACATAGCAGCCGGCTGACCGTCGGCTCTACCGTGTCTGCCATCGCCCCGTGCAGGGGAGCCCGTCACCGCTGTCGCCTGCGACAGCGGCCGGAGTCGTGCACGCCGGCGCTGGTGAAACCCCAGGAATCCACCCATGGACTTTTCCCGTTTCTTCATCGACAGGCCGATTTTCGCGGCGGTGTTGTCGATCGTGATCTTCGCCGCCGGCCTGATCTCCATTCCGATGCTGCCCATCGGTGAGTACCCGGAAGTGGTGCCGCCGTCGGTGGTGGTGCGCACCGTGTATCCCGGCGCCAACCCCAAGGTGATCGCCGAAACCGTGGCCACCCCGCTGGAAGAGGCGATCAACGGCGTCGAGGGCATGATGTACCTCAAGTCGGTGGCCGGCTCCGACGGCGTGCTGCAGATGACCATCACCTTCCGCCCGGGCACCGACCCGGACGATGCGGCGGTGAAGGTGCAGAACCGCGTCGCCCAGGCGCAGGCGCGCCTGCCCGAGGACGTGCGTCGACAGGGTGTCACCACCCAGAAGCAGTCGCCGACCTTCCTGATGGTGGTGCACCTGACCTCGCCGAAGGGCAAGTACGACACCCTGTACCTGCGCAACTACGCACGCCTGCACGTCAAGGACGCGCTCGCGCGCATCCAGGGCGTGGGCGACGCGCAGATCTTCGGCGGTGGCGACTACGCCATGCGTGCGTGGCTGGACCCGGACAAGGTTGCCGCGCGCGGCCTGACCGCCAGCGACGTGGTCGGCGCCATGCGCGAGCAGAACGTGCAGGTCTCGGCCGGCCAGCTCGGCGCCGAGCCGATGCCCAACAGCCAGTTCCTGACCCTGATCAACGCCCAGGGCCGCCTGCGCAGCGAAAAGGAATTCGGCGACATCGTGCTCAAGAGCGGTACCGATGGTGAAGTGGTGCGCCTGTCCGATGTGGCCCGCGTGGAACTGGGCGCCGGCGACTACACCCTGCGTTCGCAGCTGGACGGCAAGAACGCGGTGGGCATCGGCATCTTCCAGGCCCCCGGCGCCAACGCGCTGGACATCCGCGACGCGGTGATGGCCAGCATGGACGAAATGCAGAAGACCATGCCGGACGACGTCAAGTACGAGGCGGTGTATGACACCACCATCTTCGTGCGCGACTCGATCAAGGCCGTGGTCTCCACCCTGCTCGAAGCCATCGCGCTGGTCGTGCTGGTGGTGATCCTGTTCCTGCAGACCTGGCGCGCCTCGATCATTCCGTTGATCGCCGTGCCGGTGTCCATCGTGGGTACGTTCGCCGCGCTGTACCTGCTGGGCTTCTCGATCAACACGCTGAGCCTGTTCGGCCTGGTGCTGGCGATCGGCATCGTGGTCGATGACGCGATCGTGGTGGTGGAAAACGTCGAGCGCAACATCGAAGAAGGCCTCACCCCGCTGGCCGCCGCCCACCAGGCGATGCGCGAAGTGTCCGGGCCGATCATCGCCATCGCGCTGGTGCTGTGTGCGGTGTTCGTGCCGATGGCGTTCCTGTCCGGCGTCACCGGTCAGTTCTACAAGCAGTTCGCCGTCACCATCGCCATTTCCACGGTGATCTCGGCGATCAACTCGCTGACCCTGTCGCCGGCCCTGGCCGCGCGCCTGCTCAAGCCGCATGGCGCGCCGAAGGATGGCCCGAGCCGTCTGATCGACCGTCTGTTCGGCTGGGTGTTCCGTCCGTTCAACCGCTTCTTCAAGTCCAGCTCGGAGAAGTACGAGCGCGGCGTGTCGAAGATCCTCGGTCGTCGTGGCGCGGTGTTCGTGGTCTATGCGGTACTGCTGGTCGCCACCGGTTTCATCTTCAAGGTGGTGCCGCCGGGCTTCATCCCGACCCAGGACAAGCTGTACCTGATCGCCGGTGTGAAGCTGCCGGAAGGCTCTTCGATCGCGCGTACCGATGAAATGCTGCGCAAGGTTGCCAAGATCGCCCAGGAAACCGAGGGCGTGGCCCACACGATCTCGTTCCCCGGCTTGAACGCGCTGCAGTTCACCAACACGCCCAACACCGGTGTGGCGTTCATTCCGCTCAAGCCGTTCAGCGAGCGCCATGGCCGCACCGCCGCGCAGATCAACGCCGAGATCAACCAGAAGATCGCCGGCCTGCAGGAAGGCTTCGCGTTCGCGATGATGCCGCCGCCGATCCTCGGGTTGGGTAATGGCAACGGCTACCAGATGTTCATCGAAGACCGTGGCAACCTGGGTTACGGCGCGCTGCAGAATGCCGTCCAGGCGATGCAGGGTGCGGTGGCGCAGACCCCGGGCATGGCCTTCCCGATCACCAGCTACCAGGCCAACGTGCCGCAGCTGGATGCGGAAGTGGACCGGGTCAAGGCCAAGGCCCAGGGCGTGCAGCTGACTGAGCTGTTCGACACCCTGCAGACCTACCTCGGCTCGTCCTACGTCAACGACTTCAACCAGTTCGGACGTACCTGGCAGGTGATCGCCCAGGCCGACGGCCAGTTCCGCAACAACGTGGAGGACATCGGCAAGCTGCGCACCCGCAATGCTCGCGGCGAGATGGTGCCGATCGGTTCGATGGTCACCGTCAAGGAAACCTTCGGTCCGGACCCGGTGCTGCGCTTCAACGGTTACCCGGCGGCCGACCTGGCCGGCGAAGCCGACCCGCGCATGCTGTCCTCGGCCGAAGCGATGAACAACCTGACCGCCATCGCCGCCAAGGTGCTGCCGGTGGGCATGACCACCGAATGGACCGACCTGAGCTACCAGCAGGCCACCCAGGGCAAGGCAGCCTTCATCGTGTTCCCGGTGGCGATCCTGCTGGCGTTCCTGGTACTGGCCGCGCTGTATGAAAGCTGGTCGCTGCCGCTGGCGGTGATCCTGATCGTCCCGATGACCCTGCTGTCGGCGTTGTTCGGCGTATGGTTGACCGGTGGCGACAACAACGTGTTCGTACAGGTCGGCCTGGTGGTGCTGATGGGCCTGGCGTGCAAGAACGCGATCCTGATCGTCGAGTTCGCCCGCGAGCTGGAAATGGGCGGCAAGGGGATCGTGGAAGCCGCGCTGGAAGCCTGCCGCCTGCGTCTGCGTCCGATCGTGATGACCTCCATCGCCTTCATCGCCGGCACCGTGCCGCTGGTGCTGTCGCATGGCGCCGGTGCGGAAGTCCGCTCGGTGACCGGCATCACCGTGTTCGCCGGCATGCTGGGCGTGACCCTGTTCGGCCTGTTCCTGACACCCGTGTTCTACGTGGCGCTGCGCAAGTTCGTCAGCCGTAATGGCGGCGGGCAGCTGGTCACCCACGGCGAACCGACCATCCACCATTGATTCCTTCCCCCGCGAGGTTTTTCACATGAATACCGCTACCCAAAAGATCGCCCTGGTCACCGGTGCCACCCGCGGCATCGGCCTGGAAACCGTCCGCCAGCTGGCCCAGGCCGGCGTGCATACGCTGCTGGCCGGGCGCAAGCGCGACGTCGCCGTGGCCGAGGCACTGAAGCTGCAGGCGGAAGGCCTGCCGGTGGAAGCGATCCAGCTCGACGTCGGTGATGCCGCCAGCATCGCCGCCGCCGTGCAGACCGTCACCGAGCGCCATGGGCGCCTGGACATCCTGGTCAACAACGCCGGCATCCTGCTCGACGATCCTAAGCTGGCGCCGTCGGCGCAGACCCTGGAAACCTGGCGCACCACCTTCGACACCAACGTGTTCGCGGTGATCGCCGTTACCCAGGGGTTCCTGCCGCTGATCAACGCCTCGCCGGCCGGCCGCATCGTCAACGTGTCCAGCATCCTGGGCTCGCTGACCCTGCACAGCCAGCCGGGCTCGCCGATCTACGGTTTCGCCGTGCCGGCCTACAACGCCTCCAAGAGCGCGGTGAACGCCTGGACCGTGCAGCTGGCCTATGAGCTGCGCGAGAGCACCACCAAGGTCAATACCGTGCATCCGGGCTACGTCAAAACCGACATGAACGGTGGCGAGGGCGAGATCGAAATCAGCGAAGGCGCACGCTCCAGCGTGGGCATGGCGCTGATCGGCGCCGACGGCCCGAACGGCAGCTTCACCTATCTCGGTGAGGTGCTGCCATGGTGATCCGCCTGTTGACCGTGGCCGTGACCAGCGCGCTGCTGGCCGGCTGCGTCAGCGTCGGCCCCAACTACCAGGCGCCGCCGGCACAGCCGGTGACCCTGCAGGGCGCCGCCGCGCCGGTGTTCACCACCGCCTCGCCGGTCGCCAGCTGGTGGGCGCAGTTCGATGACCCGGTGCTGGAGCAGCTGGTGCATGACGCACTGGGCGACAACCTGGACCTGCGCATTGCGATGGCCCGCGTGCGTGAAGCGCGCGCGGTGTTCGTCGAACAGCGCCTGGACCAGTTGCCGCACGTCACCGCCGACGGCAGCTACGACCGCCGCAAGCAGCCCGACGCCACCGTCGGCGGCGAGCGGGTATTCAGCGAGACCTACCAGCTCGGCTTCGATGCCGGCTGGGAGCTGGACCTGTTCGGTCGCCAGCGCCGTGCTTCCGAGGCGGCGCGTGCCGACCTCGGCGCCGAGCAGGACAACCTCGCCGATGCGCAGGTGACAGTGGCCGCCGAGGTGGCGCGCAACTACTTCGAGCTGCGCGGCACCCAGAAGCGCATCGCGGTCGCCAAGCGCACCCTGGTCAACCTGCGTGATACCCAGCGCCTGACCGAAGCGCGCTGGGAACTCGGGGCAGGCAGCGAGCTGGACGTGCAGAGCAGCCGCGCGCGATTGAAGGCGATCGAAGCCGACATCCCGCTGCTGGAAGTGTCCGAAGTCCAGTCGCGGCATCGTCTTGCCGTGCTGCTGGGGCAGCGTCCGGATGCGCTGGATGCACTGCTGCAGCCACGCGAAGTACCGGCCTATGCCAAGCAGCTGCCGTTGGGTGACACCACCGACCTGCTGCGCCAGCGCGCCGACGTACGCAGTGCCGAGCGTCGCCTGGCGGCAGCCACCGCACGCGTCGGCGTGGCTACGGCCGACCTGTTCCCGCGCATCAGCCTCACCGGTTTCGTCGGCTTCCTGTCCGGCGATGCCAGTGGCCTGGTCAACGGCAACAACAAGGCATGGTCGATGACCCCGTCGATCAGCTGGGCCGCGTTCGACTTCGGCACCGTCAAGGCGCGCCTGCGGGCGAGCAAGGCGCAGGCCGATGGCGTGGCCGCCGAGTACGAAAAGGCGGTGCTGCTGGCATTGGAAGACACCGAGAATGCGTTGACCCGCTATGCCAAGCAGCAGGCGCGGCTGGGCATCGTCGCCGAGCAGGCGCAGGCCGCGCGGCGTGCCGAGCAGCTGGCGCAGATCCGCTACCGCGAGGGTTCGGAAGACTTCCTGACCCTGTTGGACGCCCAGCGCACGCAGCTGGCGGCCGATGACGCACTGGCTGCGGCCGAGTCCACGGTCAACGTCAGCGTGGTCGGTGTGTACAAAGCCCTGGGCGGTTGGGGCCAGCAGCAGGATGCAGCACCGCCGGCGGTGGCCGGCACGCTGCGCTGATCCGGCACGGGAGGGCGGCCAAACCGTCCTCCCGTGTGCTCTCCGTCAGAATTTGCCGTCATGCGAGATCAGTGAAGCGGCCATTGGCGTCTTTGCCACTGACTTCTCCACCAACCCGGGTGGTACAAAACTCCCCTTTCCAGGGAGACACCCGATGATCGAACGTGACCAGTGGCGGCCCGCCTCGACAGCGGCACGCGGCGCCCAGTCGGCGCTGTCACCCAGTGCATTGGTGCTGTTGATACTGGCGGCACTGGTGGTGGCGCTGGGGTTCGCCCGGCTTCCCGACACCCTGCTGGATATCGGCGTGGTCGTGG
Source organism: Stenotrophomonas sp. (assembly GCF_031995405.1). Lineage (GTDB taxonomy): Bacteria > Pseudomonadota > Gammaproteobacteria > Xanthomonadales > Xanthomonadaceae > Stenotrophomonas. Next base: position 22,062 of record NZ_DAMAGC010000025.1, read on the forward strand.
TCGGGCTGTTCATCGCCGTCGGCGCCCGCATCTGCCAGGCCCGTGACCAGCACCTGGCGTTGTGTCGAATGCTCGGCGAAGGTCACGCGCAACGCAGGCCTTGAGTCGCGCCGCGGTCGTCCGCGGTGGCGGGGCGGCGTGACGCAACGGTCACACAGGCTGCGCGACGCTGCCCATTCCCTTACCTGACGACGAGAACCGCCGATGCGCCCGACATCGCTCGCCGCCGCCTGCCTGCTGGCACTGGCCGCCGCTGCCACCGCACACGCCGCCGATCCCCTGGTCGGTCCCGGCGAACAGATCGCAAAGCAGTTGCCCAAACCGTATGCCACCCGGTCTGCCCAGCTCAACTCCAAGGTGATCGGCTGGCCGGAAGGCCGCACCCCGAAAGCGCCCGCCGGTTTCCAAGTAAGCGCGTACGCGCGTGATTTCGACAACCCGCGTTGGATGGTCCTGCTCGACAACGGCGACGTGCTGGTCTCCGAGGCAAAGACGGGCAAGAACAGCGCCAATCGCATCACCCTGCTGCGCGACGCCAATGGCGATGGCGTACCGGAACTGCGCAGCACGTTGCTGGCGGGCTTGAACCAACCGTTCGGCATGCTCCAGCGCGGCAACCAGCTGTATGTGGCCAACACCGATGGCGTGTGGGTGTACCCGTACCAGAGCGGGCAGACAAAGATCACCGCCAAGGGCCGCAAGATCCTGTCGCTGCCCGCCGGCGGCTACAACAATCACTGGACGCGCAACATCGTCGCCAGCCCCGATGGCCAGTACCTGTACGTGACCGTCGGTTCGGCCAGCAACAACGGCGAATACGGCCTGGAGAACGAGGCGCGCCGCGCCAACATCCTGCGCATCCGCCCCGACGGCAGCGGCGAAACCATCTTCGCCGCCGGCCTGCGCAATCCCAACGGTATCGCCTTCAAGAACGGTCGCATGTGGACGGCGGTCAACGAGCGCGACGAACTGGGCGACAACCTGGTGCCGGACTACATCACCGAAGTGCACCCGGACGGTTTCTACGGTTGGCCCTACGCGTATTACGGCGCCAACGAAGATCCGCGCCTGGCCGGCAAGGCGCCGGAACGGGTCAAGGCCACCCGCGTGCCGGATTTCGCGGTAGGCCCGCACGTGGCGGCGATGGACATCACCTTCTATGACGGCAAGGCGTTCCCGGCCCGGTACCAGGGCGGTGCGCTGGTCGGTCTGCACGGGTCATGGAACCGCGCGACGCTGTCCGGCTACAAGGTGCTGTTTGTTCCCTTCAAGGGCGACAAACCCAGCGGCCAGGTCGAGGACTTCCTCAGTGGCTTCGTGGTCGAGGGCAGCAGGAACGAGGTCCATGGCCGGCCGGTGGCCAGCCTGGTGCTCGAGGACGGCAGCGTGCTGGTCAGTGACGACGCGGGCAACACGGTCTGGCGGGTCAGCCACGCACCCAAGGCCACCGCCGCGCACTGAGGCGGTGGCCCATCGCGCCCGGGCTCAGCGCCTGGGCGCGGTCGGGAACACCAGTTCGGCCTGCACCGGGTAGTGGTCCGACGGCAGCACGCCGCCGGGTTTGTCATCCAGCGTGCTGAAGCGATCCACGCTGAAGCCGCGCACCAGGATCCAATCCAGTTCCACGGTCGGCTTGCCGGTGAAATCGTGGAAGGTCAGGCGCGGGCCGTCGACCTTGCCCGCAAGCTTGCGCGCATCGCCGAGCGCGGCGGTGAATGCCTGGTAGGTGGTGCTGCCCGGTTCACTGTTGAAATCGCCGGTGACCACCACCGGGATGTCCTTGGGCAGCGCGGCCAGACGCTCGACGATCAGCTTGGCGCCGAGCACGCGGCGCGGCTCGTCTTCCTCGCGGTAGGGCAGGTGGGTATTGAGCAGGTAGAAGCGCTGGCCGTCGGCCTGGCGCTGGAACAGCCCCCAGGTGACCATGCGCGGCATCAGGTTGCCCCAGGTGAAGCTGCCAACCACGTCGGGCGTATCAGACAGCCAGAAATTGCCCGATTCCACCAGTTTCAGCTGCGCACTGTCGTAGAACACGCCCATGTGCTCATCGCCATGGCCGCCGCGACGGCCTTCGCCGAACCAGCGGTAGTCGGGCAGGTGCTGGACCAGGTAGTCCGCCTGTTTCTCCACCAGCTCCTGGGTGCCAAAGACCGCCGGGTGCTGCTCGCGCAGCAGCGTCACCATCGCATCGCGACGGTCTTCCCAGCGCCGGCCGGGCTCGGTATCCACCGGCGTGCGTACGTTGAAGGACATCACCCGCAGCGGGGCGGACGTTTCGGCCAGTGCGTGGCCGGCGGGCAAGGACAAGGCGATCAGCGCCAGCAGTGCGGTACGACGAAAACGAGACAACATCGGAATCCCTCCATTCCATGAAAACGTTTGCCGAAGGGTCGCATGGAATGGCCGTGGCTGGAATTGCGTTCATTGGCGGTTGACCGGCCCTGCGCAGGTACGCGGCCGACGCGCATGCGACTTCAATTCACAAGCAGCGCCCAGCCGATCACGCTGTTGATCACGATCCCGAGCAGCAGCACCCACAGCGTGGACAGGATCGTGTTGGGCCAGGAGCGCTGCAGCGCCACCTTGAGCCAGCCGGCCTGCACCGCCGCATACCAGAGGAAGGCAAGCACCGACACCGTGAGGCCGATACGGGTCGACAGCTCCCCAGGCAAACGCACGAACACCATGCTGCTCGACAGGGCCACCGCGAAGGGCGCGGTGAGGTAGCACTGCATGAAGAAGGGGCGGCGCAGCGATTCGCGGGTCAACGGCGTCTTCTTGCGCCGCAGCATGTGCACGGTGGCGATCAATGGCCACACCGCGAAGGTGATCGAGCGGTACAGCAGCAGGCTTTCCTCGTTGCCGAACACCGTGCGCGACAACTGCCCGATGCCGACGATCTGCTGGTGCATCAGCAACTCCACCCCGTGCGCCACCAGCACCGCCAACATCAGGAACATTGGTGGACTGATCGCATCATCGAACTGCTTGTCCAGCTTCTGGGTCAGCTCGGTATTGACGTACTGCGCCATCCGCCGTGGATGCACGATCACCCGGTACAGCGTGCGCGGGAAAAACAGAAACCAGGTGCAGAGCTCGTAGAGGAACTCTTCCAGCGATCGAAGCAGTTTGAGGAAGTCCATCCGAGGGTCCCTTCGATCAAGGCGCCGACAGCGCCGGGCGGGCCCGGCCCTGCGTTCAGCGGATGGCGACGGTCAGCGTATGCGGGGCCTTCTCGCCACGGCGCGCCTGCGCACGCATCTGGTAGACCTGCACCACGTAGGTGCCCGAAGCGGGCAGGGTGCCGGACCAGCGCCGCTTGCCGTCATTGCTGCCCAGTGCCTCCCCCTCGCCGGGTACCACGCCCGGGGCGAACACATTGAAGTTGGCGTTGGCGCTGCCGCCCAGCGTTACCGTCATGGTCTGGCCGGCGCGTGCCGCCACCGTGTACTGGACCGTGTCATACCCCGAGAGCGTGCCGCGCAGCGTCGCGCTGCTGGCGCCCTTGACGAAGTGCACCGGCGTGGTGGTGACCTTGTCGGCGGCGGTGGCCAGGGTCGGGGCCAGTGCGAGCAGGGACGACAGCAACAGCAGGCGGAGCGGCTTCATGGCAATCCTCTCTGGAGCGGGCAGGGGGCTTCCCACCCAGCATGATCGCCATCGCATCAAGGCGTTGTCGATGTGGCCGGAGGGGAGCCGGGGCCGCGTCGAAGGCGCATGACCCGCCAAGGAGGGGTAACCTTGGCGGTTCCCTTATTGAACGACAGGCCCGCGCCGATGGATTACCAGCTTGTGATCAAGTTCTGGCGAAAGTCGCTGGACGACGAGGCGTTCCTGGCCACGCTGGAGGCCGAGCTGACCAGTGCGTTGGGCAAGGCGGCGACGCTGGACGGCTACGACGTCAGCGCCAAGGAGATCAACCTGTTCATGTTCACCGCCGATCCGCGCCCGACCTTCCGCCGGACCAAGGACGTGCTGGAGCGGCTCGGCGTCCTGCACAGCGTTTCGGCGGCCTACCGGCTGGTGGGCGGCGCGCAGTTCACCTCGGTGTGGCCGCTGCGGATGGCGCGGAAGTTCACCTTGCCGTGAGGGCGGGGCCGCTGATTTTCGGTAGAGCGACAACGATGCGTCGGGGCCGCGGCGTTCGAAATATGGCGAACTGCTGAATACCGCAGTTTGATTGTGTAATGATCAGCCGGTCGACGAGGGACGGTGGCTACTCAATGTGCGACATGAAGCCGGGCAGGACGTCCGGTTGCCACCGGTTGTGGACTCCTCGGAGACACCCATCAACCCATGGAGTAGGAAGCAAGGATGAAATACCTTCAAAGCACGCTCGCTATCGGCCTTATCTCGGTTTGTGCAACCGCTGGTGCCGTAGGGCCACGATTCGCAAGCGTTCCCAGCAGCACCGGTGTCACCCTCTCCAATCCGAATGCGTCCCCCGGGCAGACGATCCAGGTAAGCGCAAAGGTGACGGCCAATGCACTCGGCCTGTATCTGATTCCGAGCAATGAAGCGTTGGGCGGCTACGTCGATTTTTACGCCAACGGCGCAACGATTGGTCGGGTTCGGGTGAGTGCAAGCAACACGGCCGTAGTCGGCCAGCAGTCGGATCTTGATTACGGTTGCTACGCTGCGACACGCGACGTGAACCGCTGCACATACCGCTACGTCTACGGACGGGAAGCCAACGTGTCGGTCAATTATTCTCTGCCGGCCCAGTTCACGTCGGTGGCGTTTACGGCATCGTTCACCGGGGACAGTAATTTCTCCGCCGGTTCTTCCTCGGCCCCGGCGAAGATCGACTTCATTCCGACCTTCGGCTCCATTCGCGGCATGGGAGGAAAATGCCTTGACGCGGAAGGTGCGAACACCGGCGCGGGCACCGCGATTCAAGTGTGGGATTGCAGCAATGCCCCACAACAGTTGTGGACCATCGCGGCAGGCTCACCGTACATAAAGGGAGTTCCCAGCGGACGGACGCTGGATGTGGTCGACCTGGGCACCTCCAATGGCACCCGACTACAGCTTTGGGATGGTCTCAATGGCCCCAACCAGGCGTGGAAGCTGACGCACACCTCGATCACCGGAATCGGCAACAAGGTTCTGGACGCCGTGAGTGCTTCCAGTGCGAACGGCACGCGCATCCAGCTTTATACCAACGCCGGTACGGACAACCAGAAATGGAACTTCGATCCTGTGACCGGCCAGATTACGGGCACCGGTGGCAAATGCCTCGATGTTGAAGCAGGGTCCACTGCCGATGGTGCGCTGGTGCAGCTGTGGGATTGCACGAACGTACCCCAGCAGCGGTTTGTGCTCGGGGAGGGCGGGACGATTCGTGGCATTGGCGGCAAGTGCCTGGAATCGGCCAATGGCAGCGACGCCAATACCAACCCCATCCGGATGTGGACGTGCAACGGACAGCCGCACCAGTCCTGGCGTCTGATCGGTCATATCCAGAATCCGGCGAGTGGCCGTTGCCTCGCAGATCCGGGTCGCGGTGCCGTGAATGGCGCGAAGACCTACATCTGGGATTGCTCGGATGACGAAAACCAGACGTGGGAGTATTCCTCCTACTGAGGGCCGGCGGGGCTTCGCATCGCGGGCCCCGCTTCAGCGCGACAGTGCTGGATGGCATCTTCAAGGCAATAAAAAAGCCGGAAGTCCTGTCACCAGGAACTTCCGGCTTCTTTCCGGCCCCGAAGGGCCGGTCATATGGTGGAGGTGGGCTCTACCAAAGCACGCATGCAACCCATTGAGTAGGAGTGGGATTTTGCCTATATGGCTGGCAGATGCCCCCAACGGTGCCCCCGCCTTATGCGGCCTTGCCATGGTCCCGATCGTTGATGCGGTCCAAGATCCACGCATCCACTTCGGATTCGACCCACGCGGCCATGGTGCCGAGGTGTACGGGAGCGGGAAAGCTCTTGGTTCTGACGCGGTCGTAGATGGTGGTCTTGGACATACCGACCCTGTCCTGTACCTCCTTGAGGCGGAGCAAGCGCGGCGGGGTGATGGAGTTCTCGGTCATGGGGTCCTCGCGATCAGGCGGCGTTCTCTGCGGCGTTGGCCACGAGACGAAGGGGTAACTGCACGATGTCGGCGGGCTGCGGCTGCTGCGGTTGGCGCGGGCGTCGTGCGGGGCGGTCGATGCGGCGCCATTCGGCCAGAGCCGCATCCGGCTCGGCGTGCTTGCTGGTCATCCGGCATTTGCACTCGACCAGGTGGCCACCGCCGGCGGCGAGACCGCGCAGGTCGTGGATGTGGCGCGCGCTGTGTCCGGCGGCGCAGGCCGGCAGCCCCTCGGGGTGGCTGATGTGTCGCTGGGTCATGCTGCATTCCTTTCGCAGAGGCCGAGATCGGACGTGCAACCTCCACCGGCCTGGGCTTGGAAGAAGAGATCGAACTGCCGGCCGCCTCGGGCGGTTCGGCTCCATTCGACCAACGTGTCGATCCGGGAGTAGCTGCCTGGCCGGTCAGCGTCGGTCGGGTCGGTGACAGCCGGGAAGAACGTCGCGCTGCGGCGTTTGTTGGCCGAGGCCACGATCTCTTCCCACTGTCGGATCCGGTCGATGTGGTCGGGGAACAGATCGGCGATGTTTCGCAGCTCGCTCTTCCGGCAGTTGATGCAGGGCATGCATCCGACGCGGCCCATTCCCAGGGCATAGAGCGGGTTCGGGGCGATGCCGTGCTTCCGGTGCTGCGCCCACACCTGTTCAACGGACCAGTCGAAGATCGGCCGCCATACCATCGAGCCCGACTCATGCCGGTTGAAACGGGCCTGCTTCGCCCGGTTGGCGGATTCGTCTGCGCGAATGCCCAGCCATTGCAGTACTGGACCAGCCTTGAGCATTGGCAGCACCACCTGCTCAACGATGGGCACGGTCTTCAACTCTTCGGTGCAGAACTGCGCCATGCGCGACGGGAAGCGTCCCTTGCTGATGCACAGGTCCAGGAACGGGTTTCCGGTGGGCTCGTGGAGAGCCGCGGCGACGCGGACCACCTCTGCTGCTTCTTCCGTCGACATTGGCTGGAAGCCCGCAGACCAAACCCAAGCCCCGTGGGGGTCGGGGACGGGCGCACGCCAGCCGTCAAACACGTTCCCATCATCCGGCTTCGGAATCGTAGGCTCGAGCGTCCAGGAGATGGTCCCGCCAGTTCTGACAGCTACCGCAAGCTCTTCGAACTCGGCTAGCGTCTCCCTTCGCCTGCGGAACGACCATTTCCCCGGCCTGCCGGCAATCAGCTCCGCCGGCCATTCCTTTATCAGGTAGTCCCGGTGCTGCGCCAGCTGCCGTGTGAAGTCGGCGCGCACGGTTTCGACCACCGGCCCACCAGTGCGGTTCGGCAGCTCAGCGATATAGTCATAGACGCGCTGGTCTTCGTTGCCGGTGTCGGCGAACACGGCCCGGAACGGGCGCCCCAGCTCGATGGCGCGTAGGTACACGGCGGTGCTGTCTTTGCCGCCGGAAACGTTCACCAAGTGCTGGATGCTGGTAGCTTTCATGGCAGAATCGGCTCCAACACGGAGGGGTTATGGCGATTGCGTTCTGTCTTCCAGCGGTCGGCATGGGAACCGTGGCCGACTGGGCAGCTATAGCCGTAGCTGTATGGGCTGCTTTGATCGCTTCCATCGCCGTAATGGTGGGTGTCGCTGGCGCCGCAGCAACGGTGTGGGTTGCGATGCTTGCGCACCGAACCTCCCAGCGAGCTACTGAGATTGCGGACAAAGCCGCTCAGATTGCGCAGCAGCAGCACGATGAGGCAGTCAACCTGCGCAAGGCAAATGCCCGAATTGTTGGCCGGCTTCTGTTGAACGAGGTTTGCGATCTGCCCCAGCGTCTCTACACGATCCACGTTAGAAGTGGTCGCCTGACCTTTCACATTCCGGGACAGGTAGGCAGAACCTTCGATGTCAGCAACATCGAACAGGCACTGCAGGAGAGTCGAAGGCCATTGCTTCCGGGGGCTGAGAAATCCGAGAGCAGAATTCACACGCTTCCAGACCGTCTCGGTGACGACCTCGCAACGTTGATCGGATACAGCCGAACGCTTAGGGCTACCAGCGACGCACTCGTCGAGCACCTGCAACCTCTGACCGATGGCCAGCCTCCCGCGATCGCGGAAATGGTCTACGGCGCACGGGCCGGCGCGATCAATTCCTACCGCGGATACGTTGCGATGTTCTGCAACCAGAGTATCCAAGTGGCAAATGAGTTCCGGGCGTTTGTTGGCCTCCCGGCGTATGACTATTCCAACTTTGTTATCGGCGAGGAACAGCAGTAGCGGCATCTCGCAGGCACTCCCCATGGCAGCCCGGTCGATTTCGTCTGCGCGGTCAAGCAGGCTATGGCAGGCGGCGGTCAGGCGGGCGACGATCTTTGAGGGCGTGTCGTCCGGTAGGTGCAGGTTGCAAGATAGGGTGCTATCAGCCATTGGTGCATTCCCTGATTTCCGCGACGGCGGGGACGCGCACGCGCATGTCGCGCGGCGGCTTGACGGTGGCCAGGGTGACGGGCGCTGGCCGGCCGGCAATCATCCCGTCGTAGGCGACCATCGCCAAAGTCTGGGCCCGTGCATTCGTCCCGAGGGCGTCCAAAACCGCTTGGACCTGTAGTTCGCCCTGCTCGACCTGATCGTCAGTCGGTTCCAAGGGAACAACCGCGTAGCAGTCCGGCGCGGCGCACAGAGCGGTGGCGATAACGCGCACCGCAGCCTCGCTCATCCGGCATGCACCGGGAGACTCGGCAAGCCGCTTGCTGTAGCCGAGCTGCGCGTATTCTGCCGCCAGCATCTGGCGGGCCTGCTGTTCAATGTCAGCCATGGGACACCCCCGGCGCTGCATCGCGCTGGCTGTCGATCAGGTCAATCTGTGCAGCGATCAGCGCACCAGCGCGCACCAGGTCACGGCGCGCGTCCTTCGGCTTCCACCACAGCCGGTGCCATGGCCAGCACGCCGGCGGCGACCGCGTCGCCACGTGAGAGCGCCCGCCGGCGGCCAAGTCCATCGCCGCCACCTGGACATAGGCCAACGCCGCGTTCGCCAGTTCGCCGGCCTTGTATTCCGCGTCGCTCTCGGCGCTGTAGCCTTCGGCGTCAACCTGCCGCTGGCGCTCATCGGCGATCGCGCGGACGCCAGGCCCCAGGTCGATGCCCTGCGCGGGCGGGGCGGCGTAAAGCAGTGAGCCAGGCACAATCCCATGGCACTTCACCAGCGGCGCAATCGGTCCAGAGCCTGCCCAGAACAAGTTGAAGTCCGGTCCGACCACGGCGACGGGCTCTTGCGCCACCGGCTGGCGGGCGGCGAGGGCGGCCAGCGCCCGCATGATCTGTTGGCAGGCGCCGGCAGCTTCTGCCAAGTAGCGCCCGAAATCCTCACCGGCATAGGCATGCGGACCGGTTTGGTGCCCTAGCGAAACTGTGCTGTGAATGCTCGAAATGCGCTCTTTCAGCCATTCGACATCCAGTGCATCCCCCTGCAGCTCGCCAACCTGCTGCTTGCCAGTTGCGGCGAGGGCGTCGCGTGCGTAGTCCTGCATCTGCTCGGCGCTATAGACCGACACAGGGGATGCGCCGGGGATGGCGAATTCAGCCTCGAACGCCTCCGGCAGCGGCGGCAATTCCACCCCCTGCGCTGCGGTCAGCTCTGCGGGCTGCACGTGCGCGGTGCGGATGGCCTGGATGATGGCTACCTGCAGACTCGCACGACGCTGCGGATCCCATTCCTCAGTGAATCGACGGGCCACGTCGAGCGCGAGGGCGTCGATATCGGGGGCGGTGGAGGCGTGCTGTTCGTTGCTCATGCCTGGGTGTCCTTGAGGTACTGGTCGAGTCGTTCGAGCAGGTAGGTGGTTTCGGTCTGCCAGCGGCGGGTGTCGTAGTGGTTGATGACCTTCGACGTGGCGATCTGCTGCAGTGCCTGGAGGGGTTCGCGGAACCAGAACGGGTCGAAGGGGAGGGCGGCGCGGCTGTCGATCGTGGGTGGCGGTGGGCGGCAGTCCGGCCCGGCCATCCATTCGTTCTCGTGGCAGTCCTGGCATGCCCCGTCGCGGAACCGGTGGGCTTTGGCTGGGCGGTCAGCCTTCGGGTGGAGGTAGAGCGCCCGCACCGCCAGGTCACGCCGCCGCGCATTGACCACGTCGCCTTCGTTCGCGGCAATCCACGGTTCCGAGGAGTAGCGGGGGCGGCATTCGTAGCGCACCGGCTTCTGCAGGCCGTACAGCTGGTCCATGAGCGTGGTTGCCCACCCTCGCACCGTCTCCGCTGGCACCGGCTCAATGGCAGCGCCAGCGCGGCGCATGGCGCGCACGGTGGCGGCCACAGTCGGTTCCTCGGCGACGGCTGCGGTCATGCGCGCGGGTCCAGCGAGCGGATCTGTTCGAGCATCCGGGCGAAGTGTTCGGTTTGGCAGCGGCCAAGCCAGGTGGTGGCGATGACGGAGGCCAGGGAGGCGCCGGCGAGGAAGCCGAGGAAGAAGGTGACGACGCTCATGCGGCATCGCCTTCGACGCGGGCGAGGGCGAGGGCGGCACGCTCTTCGTCAGTCGGGATCTCGCCGCTGTTCTCACCGCGCTGCGTGTCCGCATTCCAGAGAATCGAGGATCCATCGGTATCGATTCCGACGATGCAGCCATCCAGAACATCTACAGGGGCGCTCATGCGGCATCGCCCCCGTGGCTGCGGGCGCCGTATGACAGGTCGCGGGTCATGTCGGCGACGGCGCGCGCTGCGCTCTTGTGGCCGTCCAGCACCTCGCGGCGTGCCAGTGCTGCGGCGCGGGCGATGTGGTGGGGGCGGTAGCCCATGCGCTTGGCGGCGATCGCCACGGCCAGGCCGGCGCCGTTGGCGCGCGCTGCGGTGCTGGTGGGGAACTGGAGGATGACGGCGCTCATGCCTGCGCCTCGACCAGGTCGGCGTTGCCGCGGGCAATCTCGATGACGCCGGCGGGAACCATGCCGCGGCGCGCGCGGGCGGTGCGGCTCAGCGCCATGGCGGCGTGTGCCAGGTCTTTGCAGAGCTGGGTGGCCTCATCGGGGGAGAGGCTGACGGTGACGTCACCGGCTTTGATGACGACGGTGGCGGTACTGGGGCGGGCTTCCACGACTGGGTGGGCGCGCGCGCTGACGATGAAGCAGGCCATGGAAGTCTCCGTGCCCCGGCCCGGATGGGCGGTTACTGGGGCGACGGAGCTACGTTAGTCAACAGCTAACGTTTAGTCAACGGCTAATATATGAAAGAGTGGGGAGTAGATGAGCAGTCATCAATTTCGTTCATTTAGGAGGTAGGGGCGGGTAGGAAAATCCCTACATCGCAAAGGAAAACGGTCTTGTATTCTTTACGCGCGCCAGGAAGGCGCGGTTTCCAGGGGGGGATTCATGAAGTACAAGTTTGTTGACCATGTACAGCCAGCTCTTTTCGACGTGACGAAAGGCGCTTGGCTTTCGCAGATCAATAGCAACCAAGAGAACGTCAGCGCCACGTATTACACCGCTGGTCTCGAATACACCGAGCGAACTGTGCACGGCGATGTGAACATGGGTGACGGTGGTGGCTGCCTGTGTGCAGTAGTAGAAGAGGGCGTTGAGTACGCGTCCGCCTTGCTCGTCGTCTCTCATGCAAAGGCAAAAAGTGAAATCCGTATGTTGGACGTTTACGTTCAGCCGGATCTGAACTTGGCCGACTCAGAGCCAAACTATGCGGCGCTGGCTTGGATTGCGGCTACAGCGATCGTTGGTTGTCTGGGCCTCACGTACGGTGTCTTCCCGTCGCGGCAACTAAAAATTCACACTGCTTTCCCGCTGGATGCGCAATTTATGACTGCGGTGGCGACTGCCATCTTCAGCGTAGATAAGTACTCGGAACACTATGATGTTAAAAGCCACGGCAACTGGCTCATGGTGTCTAAGAAGCCAGGCGCTGACGGCGCCCACCTTCAGTTGGTTGGAACAGCAAGCTGACGCCTGAATAGGCTGGCCGGTTGACACGAATTTTTACTTAGGTTACCCTAAGGACCGCCGGAGGCATCGTACCCAAGATTTTTTCGGGCCTCCGCCCCAGTTCACATTTACATAGAGAGGAATTGCCATGGCTAAGTTCGGCTGTGTCCATATGGACCACGCGGGCTTTCTCGCCATTAAGGACGAGTTGACTGAAAGCCTTGCTGGCGCGTTTGAGGCCCGCCTATCCCAGATGGGTGACGACGCAAAGGGGATCTCTTGGTTCTCGTCTGTAGCTTCTGAATACGTTGAGGCTAAGCGAGCTGCGTGATTCGCGCGCCGTATCGTCTCTGAAAGCCCCGCTTCGGCGGGGCTTTTTTATGCCTGTCCCAAATTGGACGGGTCTGTCAGAAGCGCCGAAGTCCGGCGTGTATCAGGGCTTTCCCGAGGATGCTGACTTCGCCTTCGTCGGATCGGTACGTGGGGAAGTCCGGGTTGATGCTAACGACGTACATGCCGTCACCGCGCTTCTGCAGCATCTTGATCTGTGTCTCGCCACCTATGTTGATCAGGTAGTAATCGTCGCCATCAAAGTAGTTGCAGCTCGTGTCGATCCATATGATGTCCCCATCTTCCAGCTTGGGCTTCATCGACGGCCCGCGGCCGGTGATCAGCTGGATCCGACCAGGCTTTGGCAGGTATCCCAGTTTCCGGCGAACCTCCCACTCGGCCACCTCGATCGTTTGCACCACCTCGGGGTAGTCCTGGTTCACCAATCCTGCACCCATCCCTGCGCCCCCTTCGAAAACGTCGAAGCGAACATAGCCGGGCCGGGTCTCAGTCTCTAAGACTGTTGAGATAGAAGTCGTTGCGTCCTGTTCCCAATGGGGCCGATCCATCCAGCCGTGATCGGTTCCAACGGCTAGGCTGATCTTTTTGGCGACGTCATCCCCTATGTACTTCCCGGCTAACAGTTGGGAGACATAGGAGGCAGATAGGAAGCCACCGAGCTTGGCACCCTGATCGCGCCGCCGCGTGACTCCGCGTGATTCGAGGCCGGCGATCAGAGCTTTGAAGTTACGGGTGCGAATTTCGGCAATGTCCATATCGCAAGGTTAGTTGGTAACTAATTTGAATTGGTTAGCCGACGACTTGCGCACGTCCGTTAGCTGTGAGCTAATAGAGTCATGAACATGCCCGCTCTCGACAAAGCTGTAGAAGCCGCCGGCAGTCAGCTGGCTTTGGCCCAACTCCTTGGCATTAAGCCGCCATCGATCTCTGGCTGGTATGAGCGTCGACGCGTGCCGGCCGAGCGCTGCATCGCGATTGAGACCGTTACTGGGGTTTCCCGCCATGAGCTCCGGCCTGACGTGTTCGGTAAGCCCGTAACACCGGAGCAGGCCTCCGCAAACTCCACGCAGCTTCATGCCTTGGTCGATAGCCGGATGAGCAAGCGCGCGCTGCGCGCACGGCTGGGACTGAGCAGCGACGCGCACCTGGCGAAGGTGCTGAAGCTGCCTGTAGATGAAGTCGAGGCTTGGCCGGAAGAGCAGGGAGTGCCAGCGATGCCCCAGGTGCTGCAGCTGCTGGGCGTCCAGGCAGAAGAATCGGCCGCTGCGGCCGCCCCGCTGGATCCCGACGCAGACCGCATCGTCAACGTGGAGGCCGCCTGATATGCGCGCGCTGCCGGATACGCGCAAAGCCCGGTTGTGGCTGCGGGATTGGTTGGCGACGCCGGGGAAGGTGGAGGCGGGGCGGATCAACGCCGCCGCCCAGGTCGAGCGCAGGGCGATGGCGTACGGGCCGACGGATATTCGCTGGTTCGAGTTCAGTGCCGCGGTGCGGATCCTGCGCTCTGCCGGCGTAGTTCTTTCGCGGCTGCCAGCAGAGCATTCCCAATCGTCTCTGCCTGCTGAGCGGACAGCATCGAAGCAATCGGCACAGCAGGAACCGTCTGCAGACGGACCTGCCGGAGCAACAGCGTGACCACGTTGTGCTCCCGGTCGATAGCAGTTTCGAATCCGTCCAGCGGGAAAAACGTCGGCTGCTTTTCCATGTCGCCCTCCTTGCGGGCTTCGTTGTTGGCGCATCAAGCGTAACGCAAGGAGGGCGGCGCCCTCGATCCCTGAGTTGAATTCGTCCATGGCGCTGATCTTGCGCCTCGCGGCTCCCGCAAACCACGTTCACCGAGCACCCCAATGAACATCATCGACGCCGCCCACAAGACCGTTCACGCCTACCCGGGTGGCAGCGAGTCGCTCGCCCCGCGAATCGGGATGTCGGCGGCGGTGCTGCGGAACAAGGTCAATCCGAACAACACCACGCACCACCTGACCCTGGTCGAGGCCAGCGAGATCATGGGGGTGACCGGCAACGACAGCGTGCTGCATGCGCTCGCTGCTGAGCATGGCTACACCTTGGCGAAGGCCGAGGCGCCAACCAGCGGCAGCCTGATCGGCTCGCTCTTGGCCGCGAGCGGCGCAAAGGGTGACCTGGCCGACCTGATCGCCGAATCGATGGCCGATCACCTCATTACGCCGAACGAAGCCTCTGCGATCGCCCACCACTGTGCCCGGCTGCAGGCGATCTTCGCCGAGTTGGCCCAGCACGCTGCGGCCGCCGCCGCGAAGGACGCCCCGTGACCAGTCTGGCTCGGACCACAGATATCAGAACCAGCCACGAAGCCGCTGCGCACGCGGTGTCCAGCGGCGTGCAGGCGTGGCAGCAGGACCGGGCGGCTGCCGCAGTGAAGGCTTATCCGGGCCTCACCAGCATGGAGCTGGCCAAGGCTACCGGCCACGACCGCTACATGCTCGCCCGGCGTCTGCCAGAGCTGCTGGAGACGGGTCGCGTGTGGCGCGGCCCGAAGAAGCCCTGCTCCGTCAGCAGCCGTAGCGGCTGCACCTGGTGGCCGGTGCCCCCAGGCGACAACCTGCCGCTGGGGCTCTGACATGTCGACCATCATCATGAGCCAGTGCTGGCCGTTGCAGAGCCTGAGCGTCACCCAGAAGGCGGTGCTGATCTCCCTGGCTGACCAGGCCAACGACGACGGCGTGTGCTGGCCGGCCATTGGCACGATCGCCAAGCGCTGCTGCATGTCGGCGCGCGCTGTGCGCAGCGCCATGGATCATCTGGAAGAAGTCGGGCTGCTGTCCCGAGAGCGTCGATTCAACAGCAGCAACGTCTACGTGGTCACTCCGGCCAAGTTCAACGCAGCCGCTGTCGCCTCAAAGGGCAAGCGCAAGGCAGGAAAAGCGGGGGATGCACCGGGCGCAGGTGCTGCGCCCCATGCAGGGGGTGCGCCCGATGCACCCGGGGATGCGCCCGGCGCAGGGGGTGAGGCAGCGGGCGCAGGTCTGGAGGTGCGCCCCGTGCCGCCTAACCGTCATATAACCCTCATTGAACCGTCAGGAGAACCGCCAATTCCGGCGGGCCTGCCGGCCGCGCCGCCGGCGGCAGATTCCGAGACCGAGCTGCAGGCCGCATGCCGGGCGACCTGGGCGGCCTACGCGGTCGCCTACCGGAACCGCCACGGTGCAACGCCGGTGCGCAACGCCAAGGTCAACGCCCACGTGAAGCAGATCGTGCAGCGCCTGGGTCACGCCGAGGCACCGCTGGTGGCGGCATGGTTCCTGCGGGTCAACGAGCGGATGGTGGTCCAGGGCATGCACGACCTTGGCCTGCTGCTGGCCCGCTGCGAGGCGTACCGGACCCAGTGGGCGACGAACCGCCAGGTGACCGAGACCAGCGCCCGCCACACAGACCAGACCCAGTCGAACGTCAGCGCGGCCGATGAGGCCAAGGCGCTCCTGCGCAAGGGGAGGGTGGCCAATGCTGGCTGACCACGAGCAGGATCGATTGGTTGAGTTGCTGGTGGCCACAGCCGAGGTGATCGGCGACCAGCTGCGCCCGACCGCCGCCGCGTACATGGTGCAAGACCTGGACTGCTACGCGCTGCCGGTGCTGGATAAGGCGCTGGCCAGCTGCCGTCGGGAACTCAAGGGCCGACTGTCGCTGGCGGCGGTGCTGGAGCGGATCGACGACGGCCATCCGGCGCCGAATGAGGCGTGGGCGGTGGCCATCCAAGCTGCCGATGAGCGCGCCACGCTGGTGTGGACGACGATCACCCAGCAGGCATGGAACGTTGCCCTGCCGCTGGTGGAGGCGGGGGACAAGATCGCGGCCCGGCCGGCCTTCCTAGAGGCGTACGCCCGGTTGCTGAAGGAAGCGCGCGCTGAGCGCCAAGCTGCCACCTACGCCGCGTCCCTCGGGTTCGACGCAGCCAGCCGCAGCGCGGTGCTGACGGATGCGGTGACAAAGGGTCTGCTGCAGCACGAGGCTGTGAGCCAGCACCTGCAGCTGGCCGCGCCGACGCCGACGTTCAACCCGGTGGCGCTGCTGGCCGGCAAGGTCGAGGCGGCGCCCGGCGCCAACGCGAATATCCGCGCGCGGCTGGAGGAACTGGCACGGGAGCTGGCTGCCTGATGCGCTCGGACAACAACCAACTGGACATTTTCGAGCACGACCCGCGCCTGCAGGCGCCGAGGCTGGCCAAGGCCTACCGGGAGTCGGCCGACGAAGCCCTGAAGCAATACCAGTTCAGTGCCTCGGTGAGGAAGGACCGGCACGACCACTACATAGCGGAGGCGGAACGGCTTGAAGCCAACGCCCGTAACGCCAAACGCGCGGCTCGCCGCCGCACCCGTTCCAAAGGAGCCCCATAGCCGTGATCGACTTCGCCACCTTCAGCAACCGCAGCAAGTACGCCGCCGAGATCAATGCCGGGTATTCGGCACGTTTGAACAGCGCGGCCCTGGGCACGAACCCGCACCTGGTGTGGGTGGACAGCGACGACGAGCTGGAGCCGCGCAAGTTGCAGCCGCTGAGCGACAAGGGGCATGCATGGCAGCACGGCTGGTGGCTGGCGGACAAGGACCAGAAGCGAGGCGCGCGCTGATGTGGTCGAAGGCACCGCCGCCGACCGCTGCCGAGGGCGCCCGCATCGAGGCATCCAAGGTGGGGCCGTGCATGGCGTGCCTGTCGTTGGTGCTGCAGGGGCTCCTGGACATCGAGCAGGTGTTCGTCGGCGGCGACTACCAGCACACCAAGTCCGGAAACATTCGGCGGGGCCACTGGTTCGGCTTCTGCCTGTGCGTGTGGCACCACCGCCGGCACCCCTTCGGGAACAACACATTCGCGCAGATGCGCGAGAAATGGGGCCCGAGCCTGATGGATGGCTCGCGGACCTTCCACGAGACGTATGGCACCGACGACGAACTGATCGCCCAGCAGACATTCGTCAATGAACAGAGACAGGCAGCATGACCACCAAATCCAATCCGACCCCGGCCACTGTGCGGGCATGGCTGACCGAGAACGCGATCGACGCGCCCTGGACATCGCTGGCAATCTGCGAGGGCTGCGGCGCTGAGACGGTCGACCAACGCTCGGCTGTGCGGGACGCGGTTCGCTACTGCGTCGCCGCAGGGTTCCTGGCCCGCACCCAAACGAAGATTGGTCCCGTGTACCAGCTCACCGGTCAGGGCATGCGACGTGTTGTGCTGACCGATGCGGAGCGGAAACAGCGCCAGCGTGAGAGGGATGCGCGCCGTATCAGAGCCCGCCGCCCGCCGCGCACGGCACCTGTGAAAGCACCCAAGCGATCGCGCGCTGCACGGGTGAACATGCAGGCGGCGAATACGCCGGCACCGGCGAAGTCCAAAACTGTTGCCCAAGGCGAGACGGTCGAGCAGTTCCTGGCGCGCGGTGGCCGGGTGCAGCGCCTGACGGCGCACTGGGAGCAGACGGAGCGCGCGGCATGAAGTTCCCAGCAAACTGCCTTGTCGTCGCGCTCGCTGCGAAGGTTGCCCACCCGTCGCGAGTGAAGATCAGGACGATGCGCAACAGGAGTGGCCGAATCCACTTCATGTGGGAGCGGGACGGCCAGATGTTCGAGTTCCGTACGCCCGGAGCTTCGCGGTGCACCTATCTCAGGAATGCCCTGCGGATGGGGGAGATCCACCGACTTGCCGCCCCAATCAAGTGTGAGGTGTCCGGTGGGTGAGCGAACGCTGGAAGTGGTCAAAGCGGTGAATTCAATCAACGAACGCACAAGGGGAAAGGCCATGGGGAACGTACGTGAACTGTTGTCCAGCCGGATGGGGCCAACGACCGTCAAGTTCGACACTGGCCGGGGCGGCACGCCTGAGCTGACCACCCAGGACATTGCGGCGGCGCTGGCTTACGTTCAACAGGGGCTGGGGCGGGAGTTGCTGGAGGCTTTGTGGTGGCCGGAGAGCGCGGCCCGTCGCCGGGACCAACTGCGCCAGGGTGTGATCGCGCTGGTGGCACCGGAGTTCAACCGTCAGCAGTTCGCGCTAAGCACGGCGAGGACCGAGTTCGGAATCGCCAAAGCAAGCATGGGGTGGGGAGGCAGCACGGTTACGGACGTCCAGCGGCGAGAGCTTCGCCGAACGGAGGTAGCGCTTGAGGCCGCGCGCGCTGACACGTGGCCGAACAACACCATGGAGCAGCTGGGGGTATTGGCGGGCGCGGTATTCAGCGAGATGGCGTCCGCATGCACGTGCAAGAAGTGCGACGGCGACCGTACCCAGCCGCATCCCCATGGTTCCGGCGTCATGAAGTGCGAAGAGTGCAGCGGCAGTGGCTTTGAGCCATTGAGCGGACGAAAGCGCGCCGCCGCCATTGGGGCTGATTGCTCGGCGTATAGCCGGTTCTGGCAACCCGTGTACACGTGGATGCTCCGCCGCATGCAGGCCTTGGAAGAAGGTGCGGCGGCGGAGTTCCGCAGGGCACTGACGCGCGCTGCGTAATGATGACTTGCTGGGTCATCAAAAAGACGGGCAATCTTCCCACCATCCAGACGCAAGCCCCGGCCAAGCCGGGGCTTTTTCTTTGCCCGTCATCCAGACCGGATTAACCCTCGTGCCGAGCCGGCAGTGGGGCGGGCGCCTACTGACCAACCCGAGGCGACCATGGCGCGCATCACTCCCCAACTGGCAGGCGGCATCAATGTCGTTGCCTTCCTGGACATGCTGGCCTGGTCCGAGGGCACGGACAACGGCAAGCAGCCCACGAAAGACCATGGGTATGACGTAATCGTCGGCGGCAAGCTCTTCACTGGGTATGCAGACCATCCCCGCGTGCTGGTGGAAATCCCGAAGCTGGGCATTCAGTCGACCGCTGCAGGCCGCTACCAGCTGCTGCGCCGGTACTACGACGCCTACCGCAAGAGCCTGGGACTGACGGACTTCTCTCCGCTGAGCCAAGACCTGATCGCGCTGCAGCAGATCCGGGAGCGCCGCGCGCTGTCTATGATCCAAGCGGGGAAAATCCCGGAAGCCATCGCCGCTGTTCGCAATATCTGGGCAAGCCTGCCTGGCGCTGGCTATGGGCAGCATGAGCGCAAGGTTGAGGATCTGCTCGCTGTCTACCGGAAGGCCGGCGGGGTGGTGGCGCCATGAGTGAAGAAACCGTCCCATGGTGGATGGCGGGCGGCGTCGCCGCCTTCTGGATCGCACGGGAGACTTGGGGCGCGCTGCTGTCCCGACGCAAGGAGCGGACCGAGACAGACGCGAACGTAGACCTGTTGAACGGGTTGGTTCAGCGCGTGAAGTCGCTGGAGGAATCGCAGGCCGCAACCAACCTCCAGCTGGCCGAGGAAATCAGGCTGCGGATGACTGCTCAGGAAGAGGCTCACCGCCTCCGCCTGCGGGTCATGTCGCTGGAATCCGCCATGCGACAGGTGGGCGCGGTGATCCCGCCGGAGATGACGTGATGATCCGAATCTATGCACTGATCGCCGTTGCGACGCTCTCGCTGTCGTTTTGGGCCGGGTGGGCTTGGCGCGGTGACCGCGCGGCTGCTGCGACATCGGCTGTCGTATCCGAGCAAGCCACCGCGGCGCTGGCCCAGGTCAACGAGTCCCGCGCCACCGAACATGAGCAGGCTGAGACGATGGCCGCTATTGGAGAGAAGCATGAAGAAGACCGCGCTGTGGCCAAGACCGTCCCTGCTGCTGTTGTGGCTGAGCTTCGTGCTGGCACTGCCCGGCTGCGCCACGACCTCGCCACCTGCCACACCGGTCGCCTGTCCGAAGCTGCCGCCGGCGCCGTCCAACGTGATGCGCCCGCCGACCTCGGAGTCACGGTTGCGGGCCCTGCTATTGGAATCGGTCGAGACGCCGACGACCAGCTCAGAGCCTGCCAAGCCGTAATCACAGCAGACCGGTCGGAGGTAGGACGCTGATGGCCGCCGCCGCGGTCCGCCGCCTCCAGGCCCTGGGCAGGCTTAAGTCAGGGCAGATGAACAAGACCGAGGCGGCCTATGCCGAGCGCTTGCGCGCACTGCAGCACGCCGGGGAGATCCAGTGGTTCCGATTCGAAGGCATCAAGCTCCGGCTGGCCGACAACACGTTCTACACCCCTGACTTTGCCGTGCTGGCAAGAGACGGGGTAATGGAGCTGCACGAAGTGAAAGGGTTCTGGGTCGATGACGCCAGGGTCAAGATCAAGGTCGCCGCCGACCAATACCCCATGCGCTTCCTCGCTGTCCGGGCGAAGCCCAAGCGGGATGGCGGCGGCTGGGCAGTGGAGGAGTTCTGATGGCTGGAGCAGTGACGGCTTCCGTCCGCATGCGCTGGTGGCTGCGTTGCTGCCTGGCCACGGTGGTGTGGTCTGCCAGGACCACGGGCATGGAGCCGGACTGGGAACGGGTCGAGGGATGGATACGCCGCGGCTTGATACTGCGAACGACGAGGGTTGCTGATGGACGTCGCACGGATTGAAGAGGTGGCGGCAGCACTGGCCGCCGAGCAGGCTGCGCGCGTTGCCGCAGTCGCCGCCTTGGCCGCGCGCATCGATGGCAGCACAGACGCCCGCATTGACCGTCTGGTCGGGATCGTGGAGCAGCAGGGCAAGCAGCTCGCCGAACTGGTGACGCATGTCGGCATGTTGGTGCAAGCGGTCGCGCTCCTGTTGGGAGAGGAGGCGGGTGCACCAGCGCAGGACGAAAGCACCGAGCCTGAGCGTGTCGACCTGGATGGGAACCCTTACTGATGGTAGCAACGCCCACCCAGCGCCGCGGCAGGACACGACAGACCGGCGGCAGTGCCTACGCTCACCTGTACGGCACCGCGCGCTGGCAACGCACGCGAAAGGCGCAACTGGAACGTGAGCCGCTTTGCAACAAGTGCAAGGCGCGAGGCCACGTCACGGTGGCGACGGTGTGCAACCACACCAATGGGCATCCGGCCGGAGAGACCGAAGAAATGTTCTGGAATGGCCCCTTTGATAGCCAGTGCGCCAACTGCCACAGCAGCGATCAGGCGCGCCTGGAGCGGGGTGCGATCCACATTCGCGGTTGTGACAGCGACGGATGGCCCATCGGGAGCTGACGCATGGGCTAGAAGGCCGCCCTGCGGACTTATCCACAGAAACATGAACAAAGCCCCCATTCAGGTAGGGGGGGGCTGATTTTATGGGGTTTTGGCCCTCCTAGACCTACCGCCCCCCTTTCCTTTCGTATCCACAATTCACGGGACGACCCTGCGAGGGGCGCCCGACCCGTCGAAAAGGCGCGGATTTACAGAGGTTTTTCATGGCCAGGCCCCGATTGCCCGTCGCAAAAGCCGCGACCGGCGGTGCGGCCGTCAAGAACCCAGGGCGCCACGCCGGCAGGAAGAAGCCGAAAGGCACGCGGGCGCTGGGCGAGCCCTACAAAACAATGACGGCGGCGCAGAAGCGCGCATGGGCGGAGTTCGAGCGGGAGATGCCATGGCTCAACGCATCGCACCGTGTCCTGCTCAGGCTGGCGTGTTTCTGGACGGCCAAGATGGACGACCCCGAGGCTGATTTCGGTGTGTCTGCGACCCAAGCGCTTAGCTCGATCCTTTCGAAGCTGGGCGCCACACCGGTGGATGAGTCAAAGGTTTCGCATGGCACAGACGAAGACGACCCCGACGATGAGTTCTTCGGGGGCGCCGGCGCCGGTCGATCGCACTAAGGCCTACGCCTTGGACGTGCTCGCCGGTCGCATTGTGGCCGGGCCGCACGTCCGCAACGCCTGCAGGCGCCACCTCCAGGACCTGATGCAGGGCCCCGAGA
>NZ_DAMAGC010000026.1:0-43664 GCF_031995405.1 Stenotrophomonas sp.
TCCCCCGCTCCATCGCCGTTGCCCTCCCAAACGCACCCGTAACGTCTGCGGGGTGGGGCTGGGTGGGTTGGCGGGACCGTCAGGCGCCATGGATGGCGCCTGCGAGCCCCCACGGACGGGTTCACGGCGTGTCCCGCCAACCCACCCGGCCCCGCCCACCCCCACCGACCCGGAAGCCGCCCTGGCTTCACGCCCTGGCTTCACGCCCTGGCTTCACGCCCTGGCTTCACGCCCTGGCTTGACGCTCCGGCTTCACGCTCCGGCTTCGAAAAAAACCAAACCCACCCCACACCCACTACCCTTCACACCACCACCCCAAAGCCCGCACAACCACCATACGCCGTAGTATGCTTTGGCCCACGCAGCACCCGTCCAAGGATTGCGCCCATGCACCACCGCCTCCGTACCGCCCTCACCGTCTCCCTGCTCGCCGCCACCGCCCTGGCCCTGACCGCCTGCAACAGCGGCGTCGTCAAACGCGTCTCGCCCCCGGCCGCCAGCGTCCAGCAGCTCACCGTGCGCGCCGACGGCGGTTGGGATGTCGCCCTGCGGCTGCAGAACTTCAGCTCCATGCCCATGACCTTCGACAGCGTCAGCCTGACCCTCAGCGTCGGCGACGAAGCGGCCGGCATCCTCACTGCCCGCCCCGCCCTGTCCATCGGTGGCGTCTCCGCCGACGTCGTCAACGTGCAGCTGCAGCCCAGCTCCAACGCCCGCCTGGTCGTCGCCGATGCCCTCGCCGGCAATCGCACCCTCGCCTACGCGCTCAAGGGCACGGTCAGCGCCACCCCGCAGGAAAAGAAACAACGCAGCTTCGACGTCGACAACCACAGCACCCTCAACCAGGCCCCCGGCCTGCCCGGCGTGCTGCGCTGACCGGCGCACTTCCCGTATCCCTTTGCACCTGATCGAGACCTGACGATGAGCAGCTACACCGCACCGCTTTCCGATATCCGTTTCGCCCTGCATGACGTGCTCAAGGTCGAACCGCTGTTCGCCCGCCTCGGCTTTGCCGATGCCACCACCGACGTGGTCGACGCCGTGCTCGAAGAAGCCGGCCGCTTCAGCACCACCGTGCTGGCACCGCTGAACAGCGTCGGTGACGAAATCGGCTGCGTGCTCGACCAGGCCACCGGCGAAGTGACCACCCCGCCGGGCTTCAAGCAGGCCTACGCGCAGTTCGTCGAGGGCGGCTGGACCGGCCTCACCGCCGCGCCGGAACTCGGCGGCCAGGGCCTGCCGCACACCCTCGGCGTGCCGCTCAACGAAATGATCAACGCCGCCAACCTGGCGTGGGGCAACTTCCCGCTGCTCTCCCACGGCGCCATCGAAGCGCTCAAGCAGCACGGCGAAGCCTGGCAGCAGGAGGCTTTCCTCAAGCCGCTGATCGAGGGCCGCTGGACCGGCACCATGTGCCTGACCGAACCGCATTGCGGCACCGACCTGGGCCTGCTCAAAACCAAGGCCGAGCCCAACGCCGATGGCAGCTACGCCATCACCGGCACCAAGATCTTCATCACTGCCGGCGAGCACGACCTCACCGACAACATCGTCCACCTGGTGCTGGCCAAGCTGCCCGACGCCCCTGCGGGCGCCAAGGGCATCTCGCTGTTCGTCACCCCCAAGTTCAAGGTCGATCGCGACGGCAAGGTCGGCGAGCGCAATGCGCTGCGCTGCGGCTCGATCGAGCACAAGATGGGCATCAAGGGCTCGGTTACCTGCGTGATGAACTTTGATGGCGCCGAAGGCTACCTCGTCGGGCAGCCGCACAAGGGCCTGCAGGCAATGTTCACCATGATGAACACCGCCCGCCTCGGCGTCGGCCTGCAGGGCATCGGTCTGTCCGAGCGCGCCTACCAGAACGCGCTCAAGTACGCCCGCGAGCGCCTGCAGTCGCGCTCGCTGAGCGGCCCGAAAAACCCGGACAAGCCGGCCGACCCGATCCTGGTCCACCCGGACGTGCGCCGCATGCTGCTGACCATCAAGTCGCTGGTCGAAGGCAGCCGCCTGTTGGCCTTGCATGCGGCCACCCTGGTCGACGTCGCCCACCACGCCGAGGATGCGGGCGAGCGCGAGCGCGCCGATACCCTGGTGAGCTTCCTGACCCCCATCTCCAAGGCCTGCCAGACCGAATGGGGCATCGAGAATACCTACAACGCCCTGCAGTGCTTCGGCGGCCATGGCTACATCCGTGAACACGGCATGGAGCAGCTGGCCCGCGATGCGCGCATCACTACCCTCTACGAAGGCACCACCGGCATCCAGGCGCTGGACCTGATCGGGCGCAAGACCGCTTCCAGCCAGGGCGCCGGGCTGAAGCTGATGCTCGCCGAGATCGAGGCCTTCGCCAAGGCCAACGAGGGCAATGAAGCGCTGGCCGAATTCATCGCCCCGCTGCGCGCCAAGGCCGACGAATGGGGCGCGCTGACCCTGGCCACCCTGCAACGCGCGGCCGGCAACCCCGAGGAACTGGGCGCGGCCAGCTTCGACTACCTGTTCTATTCGGGCTACGTGGTACTGGCCTACTGGTGGGCGCGCAGCGTCGCCGCCGCCGACGCGTCCGCGCAGAGCGATGCGTTCAAGCAGGCCAAGCGCGAAACCGCCCGCTTCTATTTCGCCCGCGTACTGCCACGCACCCTCAGCCACGCCGCGGCCATCCAGTCCGGCGCCGCCCCGCTAATGGCCATGGAAGACGCGCATTTCGGCGAGGCCTGAGCACGCCTGGTGGCCCACCGACCAACGGTCGGTGGCTACCAGACGACCCGATTCACCGACCACGCCGGTGGATCCGCTCGCCGTTTTCCATCCGGCAGACGCCGACCGCCGGTCGGCACTACCGACACCCCATCTTGAGAAAAGCCCCCTTTTGTTAAAGGGGGGAGCGCCAAAGGCGCGGGGAATAGATGGAATGCGCGGAACGCGGTCGCCACCGGCGGCCGCGTGGGGCGCGCCAACGGCGCGGGGTTTAGGTGGAATGCCGAACCAAATCGTTGCATTTTATGTACGGGCGCAAGCGCCTATACACAAAATGCAACGTTTCGGGTATAAGCTGTTTTCCCGATGGAGACAGACACTACACGCCTAGGTCTGATCGATACCGGAGCCTCGTCCGCCCCGGTCGACGAAGTGTCGCCCATCGCCACGCTGCATCGGCCTGGCAGCGTCCGCCTGCTTTCGCTGGATGCCCACGGCAGAGTGCTCGACTGGATCAACTGGCAGGATGCGGCCTGCCTCTACGCCCGTGACGCCGTCGCCTGGACCCTGGGCGACCCGTGCCTGCACATCCATGGCGGCATCAGTCGCCTGACCGGTGCGCGCAGTGGCATGGACCTGCACCCGATCATCGCCGCGCGCGGCCACGCCCGCTCGCGCTCGCTCGACCCCACCCCCAACCTGTCCAACCAGGCGCTGTTCGCCCGCGATGCGCACCTGTGCCTGTACTGCGGCCAACAGTTCCACCGCCCTCAGCTGACCCGCGACCATGTCATGCCGATCTCCAAGGGCGGCCTGGATGTCTGGGAGAACGTGGTCAGCGCCTGCTTCCACTGCAACTCGCGCAAGAGCGACCGCACCCCGCAGCAGGCCGGCATGCCGCTGTTGGCGGTGCCCTACCGGCCGAGCTGGATTGAACACATGATCCTGTCCAACCGCAACATCCTGGCCGACCAGATGGCGTTCCTGCGGGCACAGCTGCCCAAACGCTCCAAACTGGCCGCATAGCCTGCGACCAACTGACGCAGGCACCGTCACCGTTTACTCACTGAAAAGGCGGTTTGCTTGCCCCACCCGTATTTGGGGGGGAAAATAGGCGCTCAGAAGAAGCGCGATAAACATGATCGATTCCGCACGCTATCCCCGCCTGTCGCGCATCCAGTCACCGGATGACCTGCGCAGGTTCGACGAGTCCGAACTCCCCGCCATCGCGGATGAACTGCGTGCCTACCTGATCGAATCGGTCGGCAAGAGTGGCGGCCATTTCGGCGCCGGGCTGGGCGTGATCGAGCTGACCGTCGCGCTGCACTATCTGTACCAGACCCCGGTCGACCAGCTGGTCTGGGACGTGGGCCACCAGACGTACCCGCACAAGATCCTCACCGGCCGCCGCGACGCCATCCATACCGTCAAGCAGAAGGACGGCGTGGCGCCATTCCCCAAGCGCGAGGAAAGCGAATTCGACACCTTCGGCGTCGGCCATTCCTCGACCTCGATCTCCGCCGCGCTCGGCATGGCCATCGCGCGCCAGCAGCAGGGCGATGATCGCAAGGTGGTGGCGGTGATCGGCGACGGCGCGATGACCGCCGGCATGGCCTACGAGGCGCTCAACCATGCCGGCGGCATGGACAGCGAACCGAACCTGCTGGTGATCCTCAACGACAACAACATGTCCATCTCCGAGGCCGTCGGCGGGCTGACCAAGATGCTCGGCCGCGCCACTGGCAGCCGCACGCTCAACGCGCTGCGCGAAGGCGGCAAGAAGATCCTCGGCGACAAGAAGAACAACCCCACCGCGCGCTTCGTCAAGCGCTGGGAAGAACACTGGAAGGGCATGTTCGTGCCGTCCACGTTCTTCGAGGAAATGGGCTTCCACTACACCGGCCCGATCGACGGCCACGATGTCCCGGCGCTGGTAGCCACGCTGAAAACGCTCAAGGGCCTCAAGGGCCTCAAGCTGCTGCACGTGATGACCACCAAGGGCAAGGGCTACGAGCGCGCCGAAGGCGACCAGATCGGTTACCACGCCGTCGGCCCGTTCGATCCGGACAAGGGGCTGGTCTCCAAGGGCGGCGCGAAGAAGCCCACTTACACCGATGTATTCAGCGACTGGCTGTGCGATGCCGCCGCCGCCGAACCCAGGCTGATGGGCATCACCCCGGCGATGCGCGAAGGCTCGGGCCTGGTGCGTTTCAGCAAGGAATACCCGGAGCGCTATTTCGACGTGGCCATCGCCGAGCAGCACGCGGTGACTCTGGCGGCCGGCATGGCCACCCAGGGCGCCAAGCCGGTGGTGGCGATCTACTCCACCTTCCTGCAGCGCGCCTATGACCAGCTGGTGCATGACGTGGCGGTGCAGGAGCTGGACGTGCTGTTCGCCATCGATCGCGCGGGCGTGGTCGGCCCCGATGGCGCCACCCACGCCGGCAACCTCGACTTGAGCTTCCTGCGCTGCGTCCCGCACATGGTGGTGATGGCCCCGGCCGATGAAGCCGAATGCCGGCAGATGCTGACCACCGGCCTGCGTCATCCCGGTCCGGCCGCGGTGCGCTATCCGCGCGGCAGCGGCACCGGCGTGGCCGCCGGCACCGACCTGTCCACGCTGGAGATCGGCAAGGCCGACCTGCGTGTGCAGGGCAGCCGCGTGGCCCTGCTCGCCTTCGGCAGCACCGTGCCGGCCGCCGAAGTGGTCGGTCGCGAGCTGGGCCTGAGCGTGGTCAACATGCGCTTCATCAAGCCGCTCGACCGCAGCCTGCTGCTCGAACTGGCGCGCTCCCACGATGGCTTTGTCACCATCGAGGACAACGTGGTGGCCGGCGGCGCCGGCTCCGGCGTGGCCGAGCTGTTCAATGCCGAGGACGTGCTCAAGTCGATCCTGCACCTGGGCCTGCCCGACAGCTTCCAGCACCACGCCAGCCGTGAAGACCTGCTGGCCGAAGCCGGTATCGATGCGGCCGGGATCCGGGCGGCGGTGCTCAAGCGCTGGCCGGCGCTGGCTGGGCAGACCCGTCCGCTCAGCGCTGCGGGCTGAGCGAGGGCAGCCGACCATGGGTCGGCTCTACCTGGTATCAAACAGCCGACCATGGGTCGGCTCTACCTGGTATCAAACAGCCGACCATGGGTCGGCTCTATCTGGAAGGCAGGCACGCGGCCTACGTTCGGCGCGGTGCCCAATGCCCGAAGGCCGCGTTACGTCGACGCGGCCTTCGGGTGTTACGGTCTGCCCTGCGCCGTGCCGGCCTCAGCCGTAGCGCACCGCCTCCACGTAGGCCCCGCTCGCCTCCACCCGCACCGAGCTGCGGTGGCCGGTCTCGGCATGGTGCAGGCGCGCCAGCGCATCGGCGAAATCGAAGGCCTTGGCGCTGTCGTTGAAGCGGAACGACTCCAGCTTGTCCGGGTGCAGCACCCGCCAGAGGCGGTGCTCCAGTTGCAGGCGGATCAACATGCGGTGCTCTCTCCATGAGGCGGCATATCGGGCGAGGCCAGACCCGCCGTTGCGGCGGGTGCTGCCCCTGTCATTGGTGAAGCCGGGGCTTCCCGCTCCGGACGATAACCAATCGAAAGTGTGATCTGTATCAGATTTTTCTGATTTAGAGCATCACTTGAAGCAGAGGTATCAATTGACCTCGAACTGGCCGCGGCAGCCACCGTCCACCCAGACGCCGGTCCGGTCCCAGCCCCAGGTACTCCCCTCGATGCAGGCGGTGCGTGAGGTCTGGCGCACCAGACGCGCCTCCCGACGGACGTTGGCGACGCAACGCTGACGGCGATGGTCATTCGAATCGCAGGTCAGAATCTGGCCACGCCCGCCGCCGTTGTTGCCCCAGCCGCCGCCACCACCGCCATTCCAGTGACCGCCCCGCCCGCCCTCGGCGATGAACTCCGCGCGACAGCCCTGGGTGACCCAGACGCCGCCACGGGCCTGGCCCCAGGTCTGGCCTTCCACGCAGGGCGTCCCGGAAATCTGCCGGACCAGGCGTGCACGCCCGTCCAGCGGACACTGCTGGGTGCGGCCCTTGTTCGACTCACAGCGCACCGGCCCGCTGTTGTACCCGTCATCGCGATAGCGGTCGTACTGCTGCGCCTGCGCGGTGGCGCCCAGCAGCAGCATCGAGGGCAGCAGCGCCCACAGCCAGGTGTGCTTTCCGTGCCCCATTGCCTTGCTCCTCATGCCTGCCTCATAACCGTGTGTGGTGGTGGCGCACAGGATGTGGCAAAGCGGCGATGTGCGACATAGGCCGAAAGTCGCTGATTTCATGCCCTATTTAGGTAACCGACGCTTACCTGACTGGAGAGGCGGGTGGCGCGTCACATCAGGGTCGGCCATCGACCAGGCGCGCATCCGGTGAGGCAACCGACGCCGAATCACCGCCCATTTCTTCCAGCATCTGCGCTACCGAGCCGGCCAGCAGCATCCGCTGTGCCGCTGCCGCACTCTCCGCCGCACGCGCGAACATCACCTGCTCATGGCCCCGCAGCGCCGCGCGCCAGTCCGGGCTGCACAGCGCATCGGCCAGATCGGCGGCGTCACGCAACGCCAGGTTGGCCCCCTCGCCGGCCGGGGGCATCACGTGCGCCGCATCGCCGATCAGGGTCACCGCGCCGCAATGGTCCCACCGATGACCGACCGGCAGCATGTGGATCGGCCACGGCCGCACCGCATCGTCTGCCGCAGCGATCAGACCACGCAGGTCCGGGGCCCAGTCGGCGAAGTGCTCGAGCAGACTGCTGCGGGTTTCCTGCGGTGCCGGTTCACCGTCGTCGAGCACCTGCGGCAACGACGCGTAGACCCGCACATGCGCATCGGCGTTGCGCTGGGCGAACAGCGTCCGCGCCCCGCCCTTGGCCACCAGCGTGCCCCGCCCGACCAGCGCCGCCAGCTGCGGATGGTCCACATCGACGTTGCGCAGCGACAGTTCGTACAGGCTGATGCCGGCGTGCCGTGGGCGCACGTCGGTGAGCAGCGGACGCAGCCGGGACCAGGCACCGTCGGCGCCCACGGCCAGATCGAAACGCTCAATCACCCCGTTGCCGAACTGCAGCACGACCTCCTGGCCGTCAACCGCCGCCTGCCGCAGTGCGTGGCCCCAGCGCACACAGTCGACCGGCAGCGCGCCCAGCAGCAGGTCGCGCAGGTGGCCACGGTCGACCTCCGGCCGGTCGCCGCCCAGTCCGTCGTCGTCCAGCAGCAGCCGGCCCTGCGCGTCGAACATGCGCAGGCCCTGGTCCTCATAGCGGGCCACCTGCTGGAAGCGCTCGAACAGCCCGGCGCTGCGCAGCGCCGCCTGCCCGGTGTCGGCGTGCAGATCGAGCATGCCGCCCTGCGCGCGGGCGCCGGGCCCGGCATCGGTTTCAAACAGCTGGAACGGGATGCCGGCCTGGTGCAGGCGGCAGGCCAGCAGCAGCCCGGCAGGACCGGCGCCGACGACAGCGATACGGGGTGGAAGGGACACGGTGAATCTCCGGGGCTCTGACATAGGCCCCTATGATTGTTACCATAGGCCCCTATGTCAAGCAGCCGGAGTGAACGCATGGACCGCCCCGACCCGAGGAATGTGCCGTCTTTCCTGATCAAACGGGTGGCGCGCGAACTGACCCGGATGGCCGAAACCGAGCTGCGTCCGCTCGGGCTGGGCATGGCCAGCCTGCCCGTGCTCGAAGCGCTGCGCCAGGGCAAGGCGGCCACCCAGGCCGAACTGGCGCGGCTGCTGCGCGTCGAACAGCCGTCGATGGCGCAGACCCTGGCACGGCTGGAGCGCGATCAGCTGATCCGCCGCTCCCCGGATCCGCACCGCCCCCGCGCCCAGCGCATCGAACTCACCCCGCTTGCGCTGCAGCGCCTGCCGCAGGCACGCGAAATCCTCAATGAAGGCAACACCCGGATGCTGGCCGGCTTCAACGTCGATGAGACCATGCTGCTGGCGACGTTCCTGCAGCGGCTCAGCGCCAACCTGGATCGCGATGGGTGACGCGCAGGCGCGTCATCCGCCGTAGCGGACCGCGTCGAGAAAGCTCTCCAGCGCCTCCACGCGCACCGCACTGACCAGGCCCGTTTCGGCGTGGTGCTCACGCGCCAGCGCGTCGGCAAAATCGAACGCCGTCGCGCCGCTCGCGAATGCGATCGGGTCCGGACGGGTCGGGTGAATCACCTGCCAGCGGCGGTCCTGGCACTGCACCTTGATCAACATGCTGATGGCTCCTGCAACGGCATCGGGCGTTCCATCCCTTGATCAGCACCATACGTCCGGCCGCAGCGCCGGGATATCGGATTTGTCTGAAATCCGGACGCTTCTGACCGGCTGCAGCGGCATCCCCTGATGGCAGTCAGCCGCCAGTGCCCAGGAACGCAAACGGTGCCGAGGGCTGGAACTGCCCCAGCGCATCACCGGAGAACACGTTGCGCTGGTCCGCGCCCAGGTCGAGCTTGAGCACCCGCGCACCCTTGGCGAAATCGGCCTTGTTGAGATCCACCCAGAACGTATTGGGCGTCAGCGCGGACTCGAAGAAGTACAGCCTGCGCTTGTGGTCGGCCACGGTGCGCCACCGCGTGGAGGAGATATTGGGCTCATCCGGCGTGGTGATCCCAAAGGGCACCGACACATTGCGGATCACGCTGAACACGCTGGCCAGCGCCACCACCGGGTCCTCGGCCTTGGGAATGGCGTTGATGTAGAACCGGGCACGCGCGAAACGATCGGCCGAGCGGTTGGTCCCTGGCAGCATCACCGTGCCGCCGATCTGCTGCCAGTACGCGTCGAGCGCCAGTTGCTTGTCGAACACCGGCGAGTTGGTCATCACCTGGTAGCCGCGATCATGGTGGATCACCTGCCGGCCATCCACGTACTCCACGATCGCGCTGTCGCCGCTGGCATCGGACAGGGACAGGTGCAGCGTCGCCAGCCGCGATTCGCCCGGCAGTTTGTCGGTGACCAGCGCATAGGGCTCGCGCTGCAGGGCGGCCACCGCTTCGGCAACCGTGGCGAAATTGTCCAGCATGTACTGCGCCCACAACGAGATCGCCAGACCGGGCTTGCGGCCGCGCTGCGCCGGATATTCCGACTCGGCCAGCCACAGCAGATTGGCCGACAGGCCGGCTTCGTTGAGGCCATCGGTGGTGGAAATGTCGTAGCCGGTGGCGACCACGCTGCCGTACCTGGCCGTCCAGCGGATCGACTGCGGGCCGGCCTGACCGGTGCGCGCGATGCCGCGCGGCAGCACCCACAGGTTGGTGGCGACATCACTCTTCCAGTCCATCGACCGCGCCGTGATCACGTCCTGGTTGTCGCCCAGATAGACCACCCGCGTACATGCATCCACCGGCGGCGCGGCGAAGGCCCACGCCAGGGCAAGCAGGGATATGCGCAAACGTGCGATAGACGTCATGGTCGTCTCCTGACAGGTCGATGGGCCGCCATGCCGATCCCCTCCCGATCCGGCGGATGGACCGGATCACACCGGAGCCCCGGTGATGGAGGGGTGAATCCGCCGTGCGGCACCCGCTCACCCGCCCTTGCCTGCATCGGGTTACGCTGCATGCACGCCCCCCGCGAGCGCCGCCATGAAACGACTGGTTATTGCCTGCCTGATCCTGGTCCTGTCCGCCTGCAGCAGCCCTGCCCCGGTTCGCACCGCGATGCCTGGCGCCGATCGCGACCCGCATGGCTGCATCGGTTCGGCCGGATACCGCTGGTGCACGCGCACCCAGCAGTGCGAACGGCCGTGGGAACTGGCCAAGGCCCAGCAACTGGACAGCAGTGTGGGGGCCTTCGATGCCTACTGCGAAGCCGCACCCGCCCACTGACGCGGCAACGGCTCAGCCCGTCGCGGCACCGTCGCGATCCACCGGCAACGCCACCACGAAACGCGCCCCCCCGCCATGCGCGCTTTCGGCCGCAATGCTGCCGCCGTGGCGCAGCATGATCTCGCGCGCCAGATACAGCCCCAGCCCGCTGCCGCTGCCACTGGGTCGCAGACGGTGGAACGGTTCGAAGATCGCCTGACGCTCCTGTTCGGGCACGCCGGAGCCTTCGTCGGTCACCGCCAGCACGCCGTCGGCCTGCAATGTCATCGCGATCATGCCGTGGTCGCCGCCGTGGGCGATTGCGTTCTGCAGCAGACTGGCCACGACACGGTGCAGGGCGTGCGGATCACCCTGCACCCAGACCGGCGCGTCGGGGGCGTCGACCGAGAACGCATAACCGGCATCCACCACCAGCGGCGCCACGTCGGCGGCCACCTCACGGGTGAGCGCGGCCAGGTCGATGCGCTGGGACTGGCTGCGGTGGTGATCCAGCCGCTGCAGGTCCAGCAACTGCTCGGCGATGTTGCCGAGCCGGCTCAGATCGCGCTGCAGGCGCGAGCGTGCCGGACCGATCGGCAGGTCGTCAATGCGCGTGGCCAGGATCGCGATCGGCATGCGCAGCTCATGCGCCGCACCGACCAGGAAACGGTCCTGCGCGTCGTAGCTTTCACCGATACGCCGTACCGCGGCATTGAAGGCATCCACCAGCGGGAAGATTTCCGCCGGCACCGCGTGCGTATCCAGGCCACCGCCACGTTCGTTGATCTGGATCGCGGCCGCCTGCGCGGCCACCCGGTTGACCCCGCGCAGCGAGCGATGGATCGCCCACGGTGCCACCACCAGGGTGATCACGATCAGCGGCACGGTGATCCAGCCGCCGAGGTAACCGATCACCACCAGCATCTGCCGCCACAACCCGCGATGCGGCATGCCGCCGATCATCACGTGCACGCGTCCCTCCGGCGTGTCGTTGACCCAGATCCGCATCGCCAGTTCGGCCGCGCGCGTGCGCGTACGGATGTCGGTGGGCTCCAGGTACTGCAACTGCGCCACCAGCGGGCGGAAGACCTCCGGCACGGTGCCGTGGGTGAGCTGGCGGCCATCCTCATCGGTGGCGGCGAACCAGAACGTGGCCGGACGGTCCTGCGCGGCGCGGTCCAATGCCGCCCAGTCCACACGCAGCGCATCGCCCTGGATGTGGATCGACTTGGCGATCGATTCGCTCATCTTCCAGTCGATGTAGCCGGCACCACTGTCGCCATACATCAGCACCATGCCCATCAGCCCGACGGCCACCATGGTGATCTGGATCAGGATGATCTTCCAGGCAAGGCTGAAGGACAGCGAGCCGGGCTTGAGGAATTTCATGCGATGTCCTTCAACAGGTAGCCGATGCCGCGCATGACGTGGATTTCCACCTGCGCATCCGCTTCGGCCAACGCCTTGCGCAGCTTGGAGACATGCGCGTCCAGCGCGTTGGACTGGATTGCGTCGTCGAAGCCGTACACCGCCTCCAGCAGCGCTGCGCGCGCGACGGTACGACCCTGGCGCACCGCCAGCGCTTCAAGCACCAGCAACTGCCGCCGCGGCAACGCCAGCAGCGCGCCACCGACAGTCGCCTCGCGCGCCACGAAATCAAACTGCAGCCGCCCCAGCGACAGCACTGGCAACGCAATCTGCGACGGGCGCCGCGAGATCGCGCGGATCCGCGCCAGCAGTTCTTCCACCGCGAAGGGTTTGGTCAGGTAGTCGTCGGCGCCCACGTCCAGCCCCACCACCCGGTCGGCCACCGAGTCGCGCGCGGTGAGCATGATCACCGGCAGGTTCGGCACCAGGCTGCGCGCCACGCGCACGAAGGTGGCGCCATCGCCATCGGGCAGCTGCCGGTCCAGCAGCAGGATCTGGTGCACGCCGGCTTTGAGCGCTTCGCCGGCCTGGGCCATGCTGGCCACTACGTCCACCACCATCCCATGCCGGCCCAGGCTGGCCTGGATGGCATTGGCCAGTTCCGGATCGTCTTCGAGCAGCAGGATGCGCATGGGCGTAAGGACAGGGGCGACGGCTGCCGATGGTACCGCGCGGCCCGACGCAACGTTCCGACAATGTAGCGCGGGCACCATGCCCCCTTGGCATTCCCAGTGTGGCAGGTACAGGCACGTGCGTTGCAAGGAAGATTCCCCCCGGGCAGGCTGCTGCCCCACCGTCGCCAATGAAGGCGCCCAGCGGGCCATCGGCCCCTATCTCCTGGCCGTGGCCCTGGCCACCGTTGCGTGGCTGGCCACCGGCAGCGCCCTGGCGCAGGCGCCTGGCGAAAAGCCGCGCAGCAGCCTCGGCGTTGCAGTGGTGGCGCTCAAATCGCCCTACACCGGCTACAAGACCGACACCGTCGGTGCCCCGGTCATCAGCTACGAAGGCCGGCGGTTCCATTTCCGTGGCGGCAGCTTCGGCTACACCCTGTTCGACAACGACAGCACGGAACTGTCGGTGCTGGCCGCGCCGTACATGATGCGCTTCAAGCACAAGGACAGCGACGATGTGCGCCTGCGCCAGCTGTCCAACCGCGGCTTCTCGGCGATGGCCGGCGTGGCCGTGCGGCACACCGCGCCGTGGGGCCTGGTACAGGCCAATGTGCAGGCCGAAGTGAGTGGCCATGGTGGCGGCATCGCCGCCGACGCCAAGTACGCCTACCCGCTGCCCACCGGTCGCGTCACGCTGGTGCCCGGGGTCGGCCTGAACTACGCCGGCAGTGCCCTCAACGACTATTACTTCGGCGTCAGCGAAGCCGAAGCGCGGCGCAGCGGCCTGGCCCGCTATCGCGCCGGCAGCGGCGTATCGCCCTACATGGACCTGACCGCGGTGATGCCGCTCGGTGCGCACTGGACCGCGACCGCATCGGTGCGCCGCTCCATCCTCTCCGATGCCGTCGAAGACAGCCCGATGACCAGCGGAAAGCACATGGACTCGGCCGCCCTCTCACTCAGCTACGGATTCTGAGCATGCGCCAGGGAATCGTTCGTCGTGTCGCCGACCTTGCCCTGCGCATCGAACCGGACCGCAGGGCCGTGCTCGAGTGGATCCTGCATGCCCCGCTGCCGGCATTGGGCGGGCAGACCACCTTCGAGCTGGCCTGCAATGGCGAAGGCGAGCGGGTGATCGCACTGTTGAATGACCTCCTGCTGCAGCCGCCGGCCGATACCGGCCCACGGCTGCCGCAGGCCCCGACGCAGGCGATGCACTGAACTGCCCACCGCCCGACCGCTGGCCTTGCCAACCGGAGCCCACATGAGCCGCCCTTTCCCCATGATGCGCACCCCCGACGCCAACGATGCGCCCCAACTGGCCCAGGCACTGGTCGACTTCGACCATGCCGTGCAGGCACTGATCGCTGCCGACCCGATCGCGCACGGACGTTTTTCGCGCGCCTATGTCACCGCGGTCTTCCGTGCCTGCCTGACCCCGGAGGGTCCCGGCCCCGGCGCGCCACGCGGCCGCCCCGACCCGGAGATCGCCCAGGCGCTCAAGCAGTGGATACAGGGCCGCCTGCTGCTGCACCCCGGCGAAGCCAGGGACCATCGGCTCACCGCCGCACGACGCGCCGCACACGGCTTCTGGCTGCAGTCGCTGGCCGACCCGATCGACGTCGACGGACGTCCGCGCGCCAACCGCCTGCTCGATGGCCTGCTGGCACTGACCCACCCCGAGGCCTGAGCCGCACCCGGCGATGTCCTCACGGATTCTTGCCGCACACTCTCCGAAGCTGCGCCGCTCACCGGAGATTGCACCATGCGTTTGCCTGTCGCCCTTGCCCTGCTGTTGATCGCCTCGCCTGCCCTTGCCCAGGACGACACTGCCGAACCACCGGCCTTCGACCGTCCCGGGATCGGCTTTGCGCCGTCCACGCTGCCAAGTGGCAGCGTCGCCGTGGAATGGGGCCTGCCCAGCCTGGAGCGCGACCGCGACGACGACGGCACCCGTTCCACCCAGTACAGCAGCGACCTCAACCTGCGCATCGGCCTGGCCGAGCACCTGGAGCTGCAGGTCTTCAGCACGCCCTGGAACCACCTGCAGCTGAAGCCGCGCGGTGCGCCGTCCAGCAGCGCCAACGGCGCCGGCGACAGCGGCCTGGCGCTGAAGGTCGCGCTGCCGCTGGCATCGGACAAACATGCCCTCGCGTTGCTGGCCAGCAGCAGCTTTGCCACCGGCACGCGCGACTTCAGCGAAGGGGGCACCCAGTACGCGCTTGGCGCCAGCTACGAATACACCTTCAACGACCGCTGGAGCGGCGCGCTGTACGCCAATGCCACCCGCGGTGCAGGCGAGGACAGCTTCACCTGGTCGCCAAGCCTGAGCGTGGCGCTGACCGACGACGTCAGCAGCTACATCGAAGCGGGCTTCACCCACACCAATGGCGAACCCTCCACCGCGGTCGCCGGCGCCGGCGTGACCTGGAGGGTGGCCCGCAACGTGCAGCTGGATGCGTCCTTCGACGTGGGCCTGGACGACGACAGCCCTGACGTGCAGGCCGGGCTGGGCGTGTCGTTCTTGTTCTACTAGCATTCGACGCACGAGCACACCACACCATTGTTGACATGTATCGCGCCGGCAATATCGTTGCGTAGTATTGTGTAGACACCGAGATCACGGCGTGCGTTCCTGTCGCCATGGACAGTCGTGAACTCGTGCGTCGCCTGCTTGCAGATGGTTTCGTCATCGTCGGCGTGCGTGGCAGCGACCACAAACTGCGCAAAGGCGAACGCTGCGTGATCCTGCCGCATCCCAAAAAGGATCTGCCACGCGGCACCGTCAACAGCATTCTCCGGCAAGCCGGATGGAGGACGTGATGCTCTACCCTGTCTTTGTCCATCAGGAAAACAACAGTGCCTATGGCGCCATCCTCCCGGACCTCCCCGGCGTCCACTCTGCTGCCGATGATCCCGAAGCGCTTCCGTGCCTGATCCAGGAGGCGGTGGAGTTGATGTACGACGGCGAGTCCGGCATGCCGCCGCGCCCCTCTCCGGTAAGCGCCCATCGAAGTGATCCGCAGTACACCGATGGGTTCTGGATGCTGGTCGACATCGATCTGGCCAAGATCAACACGCGCGCGGTGCGCTTGAACATCAGCCTGCCCGAACACCTTGTAGGCAAGATCGACCACGCTGCTGCTGCGCGACGGATGTCGCGGTCGGCGTTCCTGGCGATGGCCGCCGAGCACGAATTGAGCACGGCATCCCCGGCCACGTGAGCCGATGACACCAGGGAACTGAAAAGCAGAAGGCCTGCGCATTGCTGCGCAGGCCTCTTCGTATCACCGCTGCGTTGCCGCTGCGGTCAAGTGACCTTCTTGGCGATGGTCATGCCCAGCAGGAACAGCACCACGGCGATGATGATGCCAGCCCAGAACAGGAACTTGGCGATGCCGATGGATGCACCGGCGAGCCCGCCGAAGCCCAGTGCACCGGCAATGAGGCCGATGATGGCGAAGATGATGGCCCACTTGATCATGTTGATCCTTACCCGCAACCGGGATGACTGACAGGCATTCAACATAGTCGCGCGGCTGTCCCGCGCTCGTGAACGGTGCGCGCGAACCACGTGAAGTCAGGCGGCGGTGAATCACTGGGTGCCGGTGATCCGGGACCGCTCCATGGGCTGGTAAACCAGCCCGGCCGACTCGGCCACCTCGCCCATGCTCCGGAATCCGCTGCGCGCATAAAAGCCCACCGACGGCAGCGAGGCGCTCACCGTCAGCCGCGCGGTGTGGGCCTGTTCGACCATGGCCGCCAACAACGCCTCACCAATGCCCTGGCGTTGGCAACCGGGGTCGACAAACAGCATCGCCACATGGCGGCGCTGCTTCAGCTCGGCCACGCCTTTGATCCGCCCCGCATCCTCGTAGACGAGCTGCAGGTTGTCCTGCGCCCTGCGCTGTGCGAAACCGTCGGGCGCTGCAATCAGGCGGAAGGTCTCCACGCCGAACGCTGACAGCGATGGCGCCACCGCCGCCAGGAACGCGCGCATGCAGATCGCGCTGGCGGCGTTCCGGTCGCTGTCGCGCATTGCCCTGATCATCCCTGTCTCCTGATGCCGCTACCCACGTGGCCTCACTCTAAGCCACGCGCGCACGACGGTCGCGACAAATCCGATGGAATCTGCTGAGATTGCCCGCCGCGCCGCGCAGCCACCGCCATGTCGCTCTCCCCTGCCCTACCCGCATCCAACGTCGCGCAAGGTGTGGTCCGCGCCGGTATCGATCTCGTCGTGCTGTTCGCCACGTCGCTTGTCTTCGCGTGTGTGCTGACCGCCCAGCTCGAGACCGGGCAGCTCGGATGGAGGTGGCCGTCGATTCCTTACGATTACGAGCGCGGCGACGTGCTGATGCACGCGTTGCTGGCGAGCCTGGTGGTGATGCCCGCGGTGCTGCTGATCGGCCGACTGGCATGCGTGCGCCGCGCACCGCGCTGGCAGGACCTGGCCTTCGCCGTGGCGACACTGCTGGTCATCCGGCTCGGGCCGCCGGATGCGCAGGTGTTCGGCAACACCTGGAGTCAGTGGGAGATCACGGCGGGGCTGTTCCTGCTGCAATGGCCGATTGTGATCCCGCTGACCCTGGCGGCCGTCGTGCTGCGGCGTCTGATACGGCGGGTGCTGGGCCCGGCCTGAGCGCACCGGCATCGGCTGCCAAGGGCAAAACGGCCTGCCAGGGCCTCCATCGCCCCGTCGATGGGCGTCGGCGTTAGTTGGATTTGTGAATAAAAATCAGCCACTTGGAATACATTTGAGGATGCAGCGTCATCGTCCATCACCTCGCTAAGTGCATTTAATTTGTGATCATTGCCACAAATTCACGCCTCCGTCACAATCGAGGCGTCCACCCATTCTGCCCACGCCCATGCGCGCGCTTATCACCAAGCAACACCCGGCCTTGCTGAAGTTCTACTTCGTGGCCTGCTACGTGGTTCTGATTGAAGAAGTGCTGCGCGCCATCGGCTAGGACGGCCAACGACGCGCCCATCCCCTCCCAGGCCGGTTACGACTGGAACGCGTGTTCCGGCCCGGGGAATACACCCGCCTCGACCTCCGCGGCGAAGTCGCGCGCGGCCTTCTGCAGCAGCCCGTGCATGTCCGCGTACTGCTTGACGAAGCGCGGCAGCTGCCCGGTGCGCAGCCCGGCCATGTCCTGCCAGACCAGCACCTGCGCATCGCAGTCGCTGCCCGCGCCGATGCCCACCGTCGGCACCGACACCGCAGCGGTAATCTGTGCGGCGACGTCGGCCGGCACCATTTCGATCAGCACCGCAAACGCACCGGCCGCTTCCAGTGCGCGCGCGGCTTCCACCAGCACCGGGCCGCTGTCGCCACGGCCCTGGACGCGGAAGCCGCCCAACTGGTGCTCCGATTGCGGCGTGAAGCCGATATGCGCCATCACCGGGATACCCGAACTCACCAGCTTGCGCACCTGCGGCACCATCTCGATGCCGCCTTCCAGCTTGACCGCATGCGCGCCGCCTTCCTTCATGAAACGCACCGCCGTATGGAAGCACTGCTCCGGCGAGGCCTGGTAGGACCCGAACGGCAGATCGGCGATCACCAGCGGACGGCGCGTGCAACGGCTCACCGCACGCACCAGCGGCATCAGCTCATCCACGGTGACCGGCAACAGGCTGTCGTTGCCGAATACGTTGTTGGACGCCGAATCGCCGATCAGCAGCACCGGAATGCCCGCGTCCTCGAAGATCGCCGCGGTGTACATGTCGTACGCGGTGAGCATCGCCCACTTCTCGCCGCGCTCCTTCATCTGCTGCAGGTGCGGAATGCGCACGCGCTTGGCCTGGGCCAGCGGGCTCTGCGGATTGGCGTACGGCGGGGGTTGTTCGTTCATGGCAATGCCCTTGGATGTAGCGCCGACGGTGGGTCGGCTGCGTTACGAAAAATGTCATGGCATCCGCAACACCGCGCGATCGCGCGGCGGGTCCGGCAGTCCGGTGGTCAGCGTTGGCTGGACAGCGTCTGCGCAACGTCCTTGATCAGCCCGGTGATCTCATTGGCCAGGCGGCGGCCGTCGGCGATGGAGCCGAAGAAGCGGATCGTCCTTCCATCGATCTCCACGCCGGCAAGGCCGAGCGCGCCTTTGAGCGCATCGACATGGGCATGGAAAACCTCGAGCCACGCAGCCGAAGGCTCCACATCGAGCATGGCCACGATGGCCTCGTCCTCGGCCTGATCAACGCGGGTGTGCAGGTCGGGCACGTCGAAGCCAAGCAGCCGGGGAGCGCCTGGGTCGGGGGAGTGAGTGTTCATGGGCCCATGGTAGCGCCTATGTCACAGCGGAAGCAGTTCCGAACGCCAAAGAAAAAAGGCCTGCGCATCGCTGCACAAGCCTTTGATCGAATCACCAACATTGGTCGGGACGGCCGGATTTGAACCGACGACCCTCTGCCCCCCAGGCAGATGCGCTACCAGGCTGCGCTACGCCCCGATGATGCTGGCAATGTCCCCGCCTCTCAGCGGGCCGACGAGTATAACGGTTTTATCCGCGTATTTGTTCAGCGACGCAGCAATTGAAGCACTTCTTCCAGCTCCATCCGCGTCTGCTTGATGATCTGGTTGCTCAGGGCCGATTCGTCGCGGGCGCCGGCACCTTCCAGACGCAGCCGCGCGCCGCCGATGGTGTAGCCCTGCTCGTAGAGCAGGCCACGGATCTGGCGCACCATCAGCACGTCATGGCGCTGGTAGTAGCGTCGGTTGCCGCGGCGCTTGGCCGGCTCCAGGCTGGGGAACTCGGTCTCCCAGTAGCGCAGCACGTGCGGTTTGACGTCGCACAGCTCGCTGACTTCACCAATGGTGAAGTAGCGCTTGGCCGGTATCGGCGGAAGTTCGCGGTTACTGCCCGGATCCAGCATATGCCTCTACCCTTTCCTTGAGCTTCTGGCCCGGACGGAAGGTGACCACCGTACGGGCGGAAATCGGAATTTCCTCACCGGTCTTCGGGTTGCGGCCCGGGCGCTGGTTCTTGCGCCGCAGGTCGAAATTGCCGAAGCCGGACAGCTTCACCTGACGTCCCTGTTCCAATGCCTCTCGCAACACATCGAAGAACGCGTCGACAAATTCCTTGGCTTCGCGCTTGTTCAGACCCACTTCGTCGAACAGCTTCTCGGCCATCTCAGCCTTGGTCAATGCCATTGCCTGCTACCCCCCATGCTGCCCGCTCAACCGCGGATCCGGGCGTGGTGTTCACGCTCCATGGCAGAGACTGCCTCGGCCACCACGGACTCCACGTCGCGGTCCGTCAGAGTGCGCGACTTGTCCTGCAAAATCAAGCCCATAGCGAGACTCTTGAAGCCCGGCTCGACCCCCTGGCCGACATAGCGGTCGAACAGGGTGACCTGGCGCAGCAGCGGACCGACGGCGCGGCGCAGGGTGGCTTCCAGGTCGGCCCAGGCAGCGGCCTCGGGGACCAGGAAGGCCAGGTCGCGGCGAACCGACGGGAACCGGGACAGCTCGGCGGCACGCGGCAGCTGGCGGGCAGCCAGCGGGGCCAGGTCCAGCTCGAAGGCGAACACGTCCACGTCGATGTCCATGGCCTTGGCCAGGCGCGGGTGGATCTGGCCGATCCAGCCCAGGCTGACGCCGTCGCGCAGGACCTCGGCCGAACGCGCCGGGTGCCCGTACGGGCGCTGCGACGGCTGGAACGCCAGCACCGCGCCGGTGGCGGCGGCCAGCGACTCCAGGTCGCCCTTGAGGTCGTGGAAATCGACCTTGCGGGTGGCCAGGCCCCACTGCTGCGGGTCAGCATCGCCGCATACGGCGGCGGCCACACGCTGGGTTTCCAGCGGCGCCGGGGTGCCCTCGCCCGCCTGCGGGTGGAAGCTGCGGCCCAGTTCGAACAGGCGCACGCGGCCCAGCTGGCGCGCGGCATTGCGGCCCAGCGTGGCGACCAGCCCCGGCAGCAGCGACGGGCGCATCACCGCCAGTTCGGCCGACAGCGGATTGGCCAGCGCCACCACGTCCTGGTGCAACTGCCAGTGGCCCAGCAGGCCGGCGTCGACGAAGGCGTAGTTGATGGTTTCCTGCAGATCGCGGGCGACCAGCTGGCGGCGCACGCTGAGCTCGTCCAGGCGGGTTTCACTGGGCATGGCGATGCGCGAGGCACCGCCCGGCAGCGTGGTCGGAATCTGCTCGTAACCGTGGATGCGGGCCAGCTCTTCGATCAGGTCTTCTTCGATGGCGATGTCGAAGCGGCGGCTCGGCGCGGTCACCTGCCAGCCCTCGGCGAGGTCGGCCACCTCCATGCCCAGCGCGCGCAGGATGCGCGCGACGTC
This sequence comes from Stenotrophomonas sp., assembly GCF_031995405.1. GTDB lineage: Bacteria > Pseudomonadota > Gammaproteobacteria > Xanthomonadales > Xanthomonadaceae > Stenotrophomonas. The sequence continues at coordinate 20,833 of NZ_DAMAGC010000026.1, forward strand.
GGCATCGGCGATCTGGATGCCGAGCACGCGGGCGATGCGCGCGCGGCGCAGGACGATCGTGGCGGTGGCCGGCAGGTCGGCCTCGCGCACGGCCTCGGTAACCGGCGACGGGGTGCCGCCGGCCAGGTCCAGGACCAGCCGGGTGGCGTACTCGATCGCGGTCCGCGGCAGCGCCGGGTCGACGCCACGCTCGAAGCGGTGGCCGGCGTCGGTGTGCAGGCCGAGCTTGCGGCCACGGCCCATGATCGCGGCGGGCGCGAAGTGGGCCGCTTCCAGGAACACGGCGGTGGTGTCGTCGGTGACGCGGGTGTCGAAGCCGCCCATCAGGCCGGCCAGTGCGATCGGCCGATCGGCGTCGGTGACGAGCAGGAAGCTGTCGTCCAGCGCCGCGTCGCGGCCGTCCAGCAGTTTCAGCGCTTCACCGGCGCGCGAGCGACGCACGCCGATGCTGCCCTGCAGGGTGTTCAGGTCGAAGGCGTGCATCGGCTGGCCCAGTTCCAGCATCACGTACTGGGTGATGTCCACCAGCAGCGACACCGGGCGCACGCCACTGCGGCGCAGGCGCTCGGCCATCCACAACGGGGTGGCGGCGCGCGCGTTGATGCCCTCGATGACGCGGCCGACATAGCGCGGCGCTTCGGCACCGGCGTCCAGTGCGACGCTCAGTTCGCGCGTGCCCACCGGCGCCACTGGCGCCGCCTCGAACGGCACCACTTCACTGGCGCACGCGGCGGCCACGTCGAAGGCGATGCCGCGGATGCTGAAGCAGTCGGCGCGGTTGGGGGTCAGCTTGATCTCGATGCTGGCATCGGGCAGGCCCAGGTACTCCACCAGCGACTGGCCGACCGGCGCATCGTCGGGCAGTTCGAACAGGCCCGAGGCATCGCTGTCCAGGCCCAGTTCCTTGGCCGAGCACAGCATGCCGTTGGAGTCCACGCCACGCAGCTTGGCCGGCTTGATCGCCAGCGCGCCGATCTGCGCGCCCACCATCGCCAGCGGCGCGACCAGGCCCGGGCGCGCGTTGGGTGCGCCGCAGACGATCTGCAGGTGCTCGCCCTGTCCCGCGTCGACCTGGCAGATCTGCAGGCGGTCGGCTTCGGGGTGGCGCTCGGCCGAGACGATCCGCGCCACCACGACGTGGTCCAGGCCCGCGCCGAGCGCGGTGACTTCTTCCACTTCCAGGCCGATGGCGGTCAGCACCGCGCCGAGTTCATCGCGCGAGACCGAGGTGGGAACGTGGCTGCGCAGCCAGTTTTCAGAGAATTTCATGGTGTCACCCTGGTGGGCCCGGCGCATGCGCCTGGGCCGTGATGGTCTTGGATCCGATCCGGCCGGGCATGGCCCGGCGTTACGCTGACGCGCTTACGCGAACTGCTTCAGGAACCGCACGTCGTTCTCGAAGAACGCGCGCAGGTCGTGGACGCCATACCGCAGCATCGCAAAGCGCTCCACGCCCATGCCGAAGGCGAAGCCGGTGTAGCGCTCCGGATCGATGCCGACGCTGCGCAGCACGTTGGGGTGGACCATGCCGCAGCCGAGCACTTCCAGCCAGCGGGTGCTGCCGTCGGGCTGCTGCCAGGCGATGTCCACTTCCGCGCCGGGTTCGACGAAGGGGAAGTAGCTGGGGCGGAAACGCATCTCGAAATCGCGCTCGAAGAACGCACGCACGAACTCGGACAACGTGCCCTTGAGGTCGGCGAAGGTCGAATGCTCGTCCACCAGCAGGCCTTCGACCTGATGGAACATCGGCGAGTGGGTCTGGTCGCTGTCGCTGCGATAGACCTTGCCGGCGGCGATCATGCGCAGCGGCGGCGCGTGCTCGCCCATGTAGCGCACCTGCACCCCGGAGGTATGCGTGCGCAGCAGGCGGCCGTCGCCGAAATAGAAGGTGTCGTGCATCGCACGCGCCGGATGGTGCGGCGGGAAGTTCAGCGCTTCGAAGTTATGCCAGTCGTCTTCGATCTCCGGGCCCTCGGACAACTCGTACCCGAGCCGACCGAAGATCTCGGTGATGCGCTCCAGGGTCCGGGTGACCGGATGCAGGCCAGCGCGATCGGCGCGGCGTCCCGGCAGGGTGATGTCGATGGCTTCTGCGGCCAGGCGCACGTCCAGCGCCGCGTCGTCCAGCACCGCCTTGCGTTCGGCCAGCGCGGTGGTCAGCGCATCGCGCGAACGGTTGATGGCTTCGCCGGCGGCCTTGCGCGCATCGGCCGGCAACGCGCCAAGCTGCTTGAGCTGGGCGGTGATGCTGCCGTTCTTGCCCAGCAGAGCAACGCGCAGGGCTTCCAGCGCATCGGGGCTGCTGGCGGCGGCCACGTCGGCCAGCGCCTGGGTGGTCAGGGATTGGATGTCACTCATGGATAGCCGGGACCTCGCGTCGGTATGCCTTCGCGATACACGCCGGGCCGACACCCGTCGCCACCGCTGTCGGGTCGATGGCTCGCTGCCGGCCACCGCCACCACAAAAAAGAATGGGGAAGGACTTGCGCCCTTCCCCATGCATTTGCCTTACCCACCGCCGCTGCGCGAAAACGGCAACGGCAGGGGAATGGACTTATGCCGCCAGCGCGCCCTTGGCCTTTTCGGCCAGTGCAGCAAAACCGGCTGCGTCGTGCACGGCGATGTCAGCCAGAACCTTGCGGTCCAGGGTGATGCCGGACTTGAGCAGGCCATTCATGAAACGGCTGTAGCTCAGGCCGTTGATGCGGGCAGCCGCGTTGATGCGGGTGATCCACAGCGAACGGAAATTGCGCTTCTTCTGCTTACGACCGATGTAGGCGTACTGCTGTGCCTTGATCACGGCCTGCTTGGCAACGCGGAAGACCTTGCGGCGAGCGTTGTAGTAACCCTTCGCCAGGGTCAGAATTTTCTTGTGGCGGCGACGCGCCTGTACGCCACGCTTTACTCGTGCCATGGGTCAGTCCTCAGAGGTAGGGAAGCATACGGTTCAAACGGCCTGCGTCTTCTGCACGAACATGGTTCGTCTGACGCAGATTGCGCTTCCGCTTGGTCGACTTCTTCGTGAGGATGTGGCTACGGTTGGCATGGCCAGCCTTGAACTTGCCGGAGGCGGTCTTGCGGAAACGCTTGGCCGCCGCCCGGTTGGTTTTGATCTTGGGCATTGCAATGTCCTTGATGATGTTTTGTCACTGACCAGGGCGGTGGCTTGCGCCACACTTTCCGTCCGTGCCCTTGCCTGCTTGTAAGCCCGGGATCCCCGATGGGAACCAGGCCGGTCCTGTTGCCGTTGAAACAGCGTGTAACCGTTCAAAACAGCGCCCCGAAAAACGGGGCCGCCCATTATGCCCGTGTAAACGGGAGGTTGCAAACCTTTGATCGGGCGGATGTTTACCGAAGGCGCCCGAACCTGAACGGAGCGGCCGGTGGGCCAACGCCACGCCGGGCCGCGCACGCGGGAAACAGCAGAAGGCGCCGATCGACGCCTGCTGTGGGGTGCGCGAAGCGGGAAGCGGGACGCCGAGCAACGCCCGGCTCCACCTCGCCCCTCGAGTGTGCAGCCGAGCAACGCTCGGCTCTACGCCCGATGGCCAGTTACTTCTTCTTCGGCGCGATCATCATCACCATCTGCCGGCCTTCAAGGCGCGGACGGGACTCGATCACGATGTCCTCACCCAGATCGGCTTCGATCCGGTTGGCCATTTCGCGACCCAGTTCCTGATGGCTCATTTCGCGACCACGGAAGCGGATGTTGACCTTGATCTTGTCGCCCTCTTCCAGGAAACCGCGCATCTTGCGCAGCTTGATCTGGTAGTCGCCTTCATCGGTGACCGGACGGAACTTCACTTCCTTGATCTCGACCTGCTTGGTCTTCTTCTTGGCCTCGTTGGCCTTCTTCTGCGCTTCGAACTTGAACTTGCCGAAGTCCATGATCTTGCACACCGGCGGATCCGCCTGCGGCTGGATCTCGACCAGGTCCAGACCTTCGTCTTCGGCCTTCGACAGCGCTTCGTCACGCGTCAACACACCAATCATTTCTCCGTCGCTGCCGATCACGCGGACGCGCGGCACCCGGATTTCCTGATTCTTGCGGTTCTGTTTGTTGTCAGGGGTACTGATATTGCAATCTCCCAGAGGAATCAAACCGGCCCTCAGCGGAGGATCCGCAGGGCCGGGACTTTCTTACACGGACTGTTCTGCCTGCAACCGCTCGATGAAGGCCTGGACGGACATGCTGCCCAGATCTTCGCCAGAGCGCGTACGCACGGCCACGGCGCCATTTTCCTTCTCACGGTCGCCGACCACCAGCAGGTACGGAACCCGCTGCAGCGTATGCTCGCGAATCTTATATCCGATCTTCTCGTTGCGCAAATCGGCGTTTACCCGGAAGCCTTGATCTGCAAGGGTTTTCCTGACCTGGCTTACGTATTCAGCCTGGGCATCGGTGATATTGGCCACCACCACCTGGGTCGGGGCCAGCCAGGACGGGAAGGACCCGGCGTGGTGCTCGATCAGGATGCCGATGAACCGCTCCATCGAGCCCACGATGGCCCGGTGCAGCATGACCGGGTGCTTCTTCTGGCTGTTCTCGTCCACGTACTCGGCGCCGAGGCGGCCGGGCATCATGAAATCGACCTGCATGGTGCCCAGCTGCCAGGTGCGGCCGATGGCGTCCTTGAGGTGGTACTCGATCTTCGGGCCGTAGAAGGCGCCCTCGCCCGGCAGCTCCTGCCATTCCACGCCACAGCTGCCCAGCGCCGAGCGCAGCGCGCCCTCGGCCTTGTCCCAGGTGGCGTCATCGCCGAGGCGCTTTTCCGGGCGCAGCGCGATCTTGATCTGGATGTCCTCGAAGCCGAAGGTCGTGTAGACCGCCAGCGCCTGCTGGTGGAAGGCGGTCACTTCCGCCTCGATCTGCGACTCGGTGCAGAACACGTGGCCGTCGTCTTGGGTGAAACCGCGCACGCGCAGGATGCCGTGCAGCGCGCCGGACGGCTCGTTGCGGTGGCACGAACCGAACTCACCGTAGCGGATCGGCAGGTCGCGGTAGCTGTGCAGGCCCTGGTTGAAGACCTGGATGTGGCCCGGGCAGTTCATCGGCTTGACCGCGTAGGTGCGCTTCTCCGACTCGGTGAAGAACATGTTCTCCTGATAGTTGTCCCAGTGGCCGGACTTCTGCCACAGCGACACGTCCAGGATCTGCGGGCAGCGCACTTCGCCGTAGCCGCTGTCACGGTAGACGCGGCGCATGTGCTGCTCGACCACCTGCCACAGCGCCCAGCCCTTGGGGTGCCAGAACACCAGGCCCGGGGCTTCTTCCTGCAGGTGGAACAGCTCCTGCTGCTTGCCGATGCGGCGGTGGTCGCGCATTTCGGCTTCTTCGATGCGCTTGATGTAGGACTCCAGCTGCTTCTTGTCGGCCCACGCGGTGCCGTAGATGCGCTGCAGCTGCTCGTTCTTGGCATCGCCGCGCCAGTAGGCACCGGAAATGCGGGTCAGCTTGAACGCCTTCAGGAAGCGCGTGTTGGGCACGTGCGGGCCGCGGCACATGTCCACGTATTCCTGGTGGTAGTACATGCCCATGGCCTGGATGTCCGGCGACATGTCCTCGATCAGGCGCAGCTTGTAGTCTTCGCCACGCGCCTTGAAGATCTCGATCACCTCCGCGCGCGGAGTGACCTTCTTGATGACGTCGTAGTCCTGGGCGATCAGCTCGCCCATGCGCTTCTCGATGGCGGCCATGTCCTCGGGCGTGAACGGGCGCTCGGAGTAGATGTCGTAGTAGAAGCCTTCGGCGATGACCGGGCCGATCACCATCTTGACGTCCGGGTACAGCTGCTTGACCGCATGGCCGACCAAGTGGGCGGCGGAGTGGCGGATGATCTCCACGCCTTCCTCGTCCTTGGCGGTGATGATGCGCAGGGTCGCATCGCGATCGATCACGTCGCTGGCGTCGACCAGCACGCCATCGACGGAACCGGCGATGGTGGCCTTGGCCAGGCCGGCGCCGATCGACTGGGCGACGTCCATGACACTGACGGGGTTTTCGAACTCACGGCGGCTGCCGTCGGGGAGCGTGATCGCGATCATGACTGGGCTTTTTCTGGTGGGCCTGCAACGCAGGCCGGGGAGACGAATTCGGGAAGGTAGGCAACGGGGCCTGGCCGGTCGGCCATAAAAAAAGCGCCACGAAGGCGCCTGCAAGGGGCCGTCGGGAGCATTCAGCGGTGGGCGATGGTAGTGCTCATGTCGCACGCTGGACCGGCGCTGGGCGCGGGCCACCTTGTTGCCTTGATGTGGATGTCGGTGATCTTAAACCAAACCTCACGCTTTTGCGCCAGGCACGGCCGCCGGGCCGCCTGAACACCCGCCTGTGGCGCACCAAAACCGCAATGATTACCATCTGCGCACTGCCGCGTTACCCCGGCAATGCACTCTCCCCCAAGGATCTGCCATGTGTTCCGCCGTCCGTTCGATGGGCTCCCCGTGCTGAGCGGCAACGCCCTGACCCTGCTTTACTGCGGCGTGGCCACGGCCGCATCGGCCTTCTCGGCACTGGCCTTCTATGCGGCCTCGCCGCACTGCCGCTGGCCGCGACTACGTCGCGCCGGGCGCCTGGGCCGGCAGATCGGGTTGATTGCGTCAGCCACCTCGCTATGGCTGTGGATGGGGCAGCTGGGCTTGGCGACCGGGCTGTGCGTGACCCTGGCCGGGTGGATGCTCACCGCGCTGGTGCTGCCCTATCTGGCCGCGTGGACACGCCCGGAACGTGAGGCGCGGCGCTGATGTGGGCACGTGCGCTGGCCGGGCTGGTGGCCGGCTTCTTCGTGGCTGCCGCCGCGGCCGGACTGGTGGCGTGGCTGCCGTCGGGGCCGTGGCAGGCGGCGATCGTGCCCAGCCTGATCGCCTTCATTCCGTTCTGGATGCTGGCGGCGCTGTGGGCGTTTGCGTTCCGTACCGGTCTGCGCGCCTGGGGCTGGCTGGGTGCCACCGCGCTGGCCGGCTTCGCGCTGCTGTGGCTGCTGCGCGTCAATCACTGGGTGGTGTGAGGGTGTCCCGATGAAATTCAGCTCGCTCACCCTGCGCACGTTCACCACGGTGCATACCTGGGTCGGCCTGGTCGCCGGCTTCGCCCTGTTCGTGGCGTTCTATGCCGGTGCGATCACCGTGTTCCACCATGACCTGCCGCTGTGGCAATCGCCGCATGCCATGGAGCAGCCGGCGCAGACGCTGGACGACGCCCAGCGCCTGCTGGACGGCGTGCTGGCCCGGCACCCGGAGGCGCGCAGGCACATCGGGATGACCTTCCCCGGTGCCGAGACGCCGCAGTCGGTGGCGTACTGGCAGGACGCCAAGGGCACCTGGCTGTTCGCCTGGGCCGACCAGTACGACGGCAGCCCGACCCCACCGCAGGCCGGGTTGGCCGAGCTCATCAACGAACTGCACTACACGCTGGGCCTGCCGGTGGCCGGCATCTATGTGATGGGGGTGGTCAGCCTGCTGTACGGGCTGGCGCTGCTGTCCGGACTGGTGATCCACCTGCCCAGGCTGGTCGGCGATCTGTTCGCGCTGCGCCCGGGCCGCAACCTCAAGCAGATGTGGCAGGACGCGCACAACGTGATCGGGGTGCTGAGCCTGCCCTTCCACCTGCTGTTCGCCGTGACCGGTGCGCTGCTGTGCCTGGTGTTCCTGCAGATGGCCGCGCTCAACCCGCTGGTCTACGACGGCAAGCTGATGGCCGCCTTGCCGGCGGCGATGGATACCGCGCCGATCCGCGCCCCGGCCGGCGAGACGGTGCGCCCCGGCAGCCTGGGCATGCTGCACGCACGCGCGATCGCGGTGGCCCGTGACCAGGGCCAGAAGCGCTTCGAGCCGGCCTATCTGAAGCTGGCCAACGCCGGCGATGCCAACGCGGTGATCGAGATCACCGGCGACGGCGGAGTGTCGCTGGGGCCGCTGGGCGCGGTGGCGCTGGATGCCAACACCGGTGAGGTGCTGCATACGCAGCTGCCGGGCAGGCGCGATGCCAACCACGCCACCCTGGCGGCCGCCTATGCGCTGCATTTCGGCGAGTACGGCAACGCGCTGGTGCCGTGGCTGTACTTCGCGTTGGGGCTCGGCGGTGCGTTCCTGTTCTATTCCGGCAACCTGTTGTGGATCGAGTCGCGCCGCAAACGCCGCCAGCAGGTGCAGGGGCGTGCGCAGATCAACATGGCGCGGGCCACGGTCGGGGTGTGCATCGGTCTGTGCGTGGCGGTATCGGCCGCGTTCGTCAGCGTGCAGCTGCTGGAGTATCTGGCCCCTGCCCACGCCGACGTCGGCATGCGCTGGACCTGCTTCCTGGTCTGGGGCGGCTGCGCGTTGTGGGCCGCCGTGCGCGCGCCGTGGCAGGCCGCACGCGAGCTGCTGTGGGCCGCTGCGATCACCACCGCGCTGATTCCGCTTGTGCATGGCGCGATGAGCGGGCTGTGGTTGTGGACCAGCGCGCAGCGCGGCTACGGGCCGTTGTTCTGGGTGGATGGGGTGGCACTGGCGATGGCGCTCGGGTTCGCGGCCATGGCCCGGGCGAGCAGCCGACGGGCGATCCACGGCGAACCCAACAGCGTGTGGTCGCGCAGGACGGAGCAGGCGGCGCCCTGATCGGGCGCACGCGGGGAGTCGCGCGGCTGGCGGGGGCCCTTGGCGCATCACGCCTTCAGAATTCTTCAGCCACCTTTCCAGCACTTCAGACGCTGCCCGGGCCTAGTGGGTTCCTCATCCCGAGGAACCCAGCCCATGCACCGCACCCCACCCCGTTTGGCCACCCTGATCCTGTCGCTGGCCACCGCCCTGCCCGTCGCGGCGCTGGCGGCGTCGCCAGCGTTGGACGCGTCCCGGATCGCCGCCCTCGAGTCGGCCATCGCCAGTGACGACATCAAGCAGGTCACCAGCGTGCTGCTGATGGTGGACGGCACGATCGTCTACGAGGGCTATTTCAATGGCGGCAGCGTCGAGATGCTCAATGACGTGCGCTCGGCCAGCAAGAGCGTCACCGCCCTGCTGGTCGGCGCGGCGATTGGCGACGGCAGCCTGCCCGGCGTAAAGGCCAGGGTCTACGACTACTTCCCCGAGTTCACCGCGCGGCATCCGGTCGATCCGCGCCTGCGCGCCACCACCGTCGAAGACCTGCTGACCATGAGCAGCCTGTGGGAGTGCGACGATCAGAACGCGTTCTCCGCCGGCAACGAGGAGCGCATGTACGTCACCGAGAAGTGGCTGGACTTCGCCCTGTCGCTGCCGGTCAAGGGCTTCGCACCGTGGATGACCCGGCCGCAGGACAGCCCGCACGGCCGCGCGCATGCCTACTGCACGGCCAATTCGTTCGTGCTTGGTGCGGTGCTTGAGCGCGCCACGAAGCTGCCACTGGCCGACTACGCGGCCAAGGCACTGGAACGTCCGCTCGGCATTTCAGCCAGCCAGTGGAACCGTTCGCCCGAGGGCATCGGCATGGGCGGCGGCGGCACCCGTTACCGCAGCCGCGATCTGGCGCGGCTGGGCGAACTGGTCCGCGCTGGTGGCCGCTGGCAGGGCCGCCAGCTGGTCCCGGCCAACTACGTGCAGGCGATGGTCAGCGCGCAGGCGCGCACCGACGATGGCAGCGATTACGGCTACCAGTGGTGGGGCCTCAACCTGCCGGTCGACGGTCGCGAACAGACCGTGTGGACGATGTCCGGCAATGGCGGCAACTACGTGTTCGTGCTGCCGGAGAAGAAGCTGGTGGCGGTGATCACCAGCCGCGCCTACAACCGCAGCTACGCCCATCCGCAGTCGCGGCGCATCCTCACCGGGTTCCTGCTGCCCGCGCTGCACTGACACCGGCCAGCTCCTCGGGACGCCACGGGGCCGCCAACACCTGCGCACGCTGTGCGGCCACGTCGGCATCGATCCTGGCCAGCAGCCGCGGCCAGTCCGCGGCATCGTGCAGCGGCGCGAACAGCGGCGTGGCACGCAGCCAGGCGACATCGCGGAAGCCGGCGTCCACGGCGCGATGCAGGTCGCCCAGGGCGGCGACCGCGTCGCCCTGGGCCTGGTGCAAAAGCGCACGTTCCAGCGCGGTGTCGGACCAGCCGTCGTCGGCCTGCCCGTCCAGTGCCCGCAGGCGCGCGGCGATCCAGTCCGGCGTGGCCGGTTCGACGCCGTGCAGCCCGGCCAGCGTCTGTCCCATCGACTGCTGTGGACGCAGTTGGCGGCTGCGCTCGAAGGCCTGCCCGGCGCCCGCGCGATCACCCTGCATCAACCGCATTTCACCCTGCAGCCGCAGCAGTGCCGGATGCGGGGTGCCGCGTGCCAGGGCCTGCTCCAGCGCCGCGTCCGCCCTGCCCTGCTCGCCCAGGGCCAGCAGCGTGCGGGGCCAGGCGATGTTGGCGAAGACGTTGTCCGGATACAGCTGGAAATTGCGCTCGTGGCGGCGTGCGGCCGCCTCTGTGAAGCCAAGCAGTTCCAGTTCGCGCGCCACCTGCACATCGAGGAAGCGGATCCGCTCGGGCGCGCGCAGCGCGAGGTTGTTCTGCAGCGCCAGCGCGAGGTGTCCCTGTTCCTGATGCAGATAGGCCAGCGAGGCGCGGGTGCGCTCATCGTCCGGGTCGCGTTGCAGCGCCTGCCGGTAATCGGCGATGGCCTGCGGCATTGCCCCGAGGCAGTCGTGCGCATACCCGCGTGCGGCGTAGGCGGCGGCATCGTCGGGTGTGGCGCGCAGTACCTGCCCGGCCAGCTGCAACGCTTCCTGCGCACGCTCGCGGGCGCCATTGAACAGGCAGGCATCGGCGGCAAGCGCGCGGGCCAGGCCGCGACGGGCGACCCGCGAATCCGGGTCGATCTGCAACGCCTGCCGATACAGCGCAATGGCCCGCGTATTGTTGCTGGCCTGGCCGATACCGGCGTAATAGTCCGCACGCTCCAGCACCGGCCCGGCGGGCGAGGTCGGTACACGCGTTGGCCATGCCACGGTGATCACGCCCGCTGCGACGACGGCGGTCATCGCTGCGATGGGCCCGATCCAGCGGCGCGTCCGCGATGTTCCCATGGCGCTGGCCTGCGGCGGTACCGGCTGCAATGGCGCGCACAGCTGGTAACCGCGCCCGCGCACCGAGCGCACGTAGCGTGGCTGCCGGCCGTCATCGCCCAGCGCCTGCCGCAACAGCTTCACCCGTTGACTGATCGCATCCTCGCCGACCACCGCCGGCGCCCAGACCTGCGCGGCCAGCGTGTCGAAGTCCACCACCGCATCACCGTGGGCGAGCAGGCAGTCCAGCAGGCGCCAACTGAGCCCGGTGACTGGCAGGACCACGCCATCGCGTCGCACCTGCTGCAGGGTGCGGTCGATATCCAGGTCCAGCAGGCGCACAGTCTCCATGCCGGCAAGCATAGGCCACCGCGAACCGTGCCGGATGTGGCCGATGGCGCCGCATCACCGCCCAATCGCAACGGGGCAGCTACAGTGCGCCCAAGCCCCCACGCCCGCACCGCCATGACCGACCTGCATATCGACCGCCTCGACCACCTTGTCCTGACCGTGGCCGACATCGCCACCACCTGCGACTTCTACCAGCGCGTACTGGGCATGGAGGTCATCGATTTCGGCACAGGCCGCAAGGCCCTGCGGTTCGGGATGCAGAAGATCAACCTGCATGCGCACGGCAAGGAGTTCGAACCCAAGGCCGATCGCCCCACGCCAGGCGCGGCGGACCTGTGCCTGATCACCTACGCAACGACGGAGGAGATCCTCGCGCACCTGGAGGCGCAGGGCGTGGTGGTGGAAGAAGGGCCGGTGCAGCGCACCGGCGCGACCGGCCCGATCCTGTCGGTGTATTTCCGCGACCCCGATGCCAACCTGATCGAGGTCGCGCGTTACCTCGACTGAGGCAGGAACGGCGCGGACATGGCCTGCAACAGGCTGCCCTGCGCGTCATCGCCGGTCAGTTCCCAGGTGAACACGCCGCGCAGCTGCGCCTGCTTCGCATACGCCGCGCGCGCACCGATCGAGGTCGGGTCTTCGTAGCTGATGAAGATGCGTTCGGCCGGGTTGTACAGCCATGGCGTCTGCGCCACCGGATGCCAATGCCGCTGCCAGCCGGGCTGGTCGAGGAAGTCGCTGCGGATGCGCCGCCAGTCGCCGGCATCGAACGGCGCGCTGTAGGGCTGGTACAGCCCCTCACCCGCGTCGGTGGTGACACGGAAACCGCGCCCGTAGAACGGCACGCCCAGCACCAGCTTGTCGGCCGGTACGCCGTGCTGCTGGTAGTACTGCACCGCGCCTTCAACGGTGTTCCAGCGTCGCAGCACCGGGTCCAGCGGATCGGTCGGCACCTGTCGCAGGGGCGCGTTGAAGGTGGACACCTTGGAGAAACCGGTGCCCATGTCGTAGCTCATCAGGTTGATGAAATCGAGCGCGCGCCCGAGTTCCTTCAACTCGTAGCTGAGCGCCGGATCGTAAGGGCCGTCGGTCTGCACGCGACCGGCCGGCAGCGCCGCCGTGAGCAGCAGGTGTTGCGCGCGCGGCTTGCCCACCGCATCGAGCTGACGGCGGAATTCCTGCACCAGCAAGGTCATGTTGCGGCGGTCTTGCGGGCGGCGGGCGATGTCGGTGGGACCGCCAGACACCGGAAATTCCCAGTCGATATCCACGCCATCGAAACTGCCGCGATGCCGCTCGAAGAACAACGCCACGCAGGAGGCCACGAAGCGCGCGCGGCTGTCGGCAGTGAGTGCGGCATCGGAGAAGCCGCCCGCGTTCCAGCCGCCGATGGAGATCAACGTGTGCAGCCCGGGATGCGCACGCTTGAGCGTGGCCAGTGCCTTGAAATGTGCATCGGCCTGCGCGCCGACCACGCACTGCCCCTGCTCGATGGTGGCGAACGCGTAGAACAGGTGGGTCAGCGTGTCGGCGGGGATGCTCGCGACCGGATAGCGCTCGGCCGAACCGCCGGGGTAGTAAGCGCCGATCACCTTGGGTGCCGATTCCGCAGCAGATGCCGCGTGCGGTAGAAGGCTGGCGATCAGCACGGCGAGTACGGCCACGGAATGACGGAACATGCGAACTCCCGGTTGAAGGCGAGGCCACGTTAGCAGACCGGCAGGGGGCGGGAATGGGTTTGCATGGCAAGTCCTGCAAAGCTGTCCTGCAGACAGCATGGCGCCTGCTGCAGGAGTCCTGCCGGACAGCACGCAAGGTAAGACGCGGTCAGCCGCGGGGCATGCAGCCCCGTCCGGGTGATCCGGCGAGTCCACCGATGGCGTGCGGCCGCAGGCAAAGAAAAAGCGGGCCGAAGCCCGCTTTTCCTTTTCGAAAGCGTGAGAACCAACGGTCCTCAGCTACCGGGCGATCGGCGTGCGCCGATTACTCGGCGGCGACGGCGCCTTCGCCTTCTTCGACGGCCTTCATCGACAGGCGGATACGGCCCTGCTTGTCCACTTCCAGCACCTTGACCTTGACCACATCGCCTTCCTTCAGCACGTCGCCGACCTTCTCGACGCGGTCGCTGGAGATCTGCGACACGTGCACCAGGCCATCCTTGCCCGGCAGGATGGTGACGAACGCACCGAAGTCCATGATCTTGGCGACCTTGCCTTCGTAGATGCGGCCCGGCTCGACGTCCGAGGTGATCTGCTCGATGCGGGCCTTGGCGGCCTGCGCAGCGATGGCATTGACCGAGGCGATGACGATGGTGCCGTCATCCTGGATGTCGATCTGGGTGCCGGTTTCCTTGGTGATGGCCTGGATGGTGGAACCACCCTTGCCGATCACTTCGCGGATCTTGTCCGGGTGGATCTTGATGGTCAGCAGGCGCGGCGCGTAGTCCGACAGCTCCTGACGCGGCGCGGTCAGGCCATGGGCCATCTCGCCCAGGATGTGCAGACGGCCAGCCTTGGCCTGCTGCAGTGCCTGCTTCATGATCTCTTCGGTGATGCCTTCGATCTTGATGTCCATCTGCAGGGCGGAGATGCCCTCAGCGGTACCGGCGACCTTGAAGTCCATGTCGCCCAGGTGATCTTCGTCACCCAGGATGTCGGACAGGACGACGAAGCGCTCGCCTTCCTTGACCAGACCCATGGCGATACCGGCCACCGGCGACTTGACCGGCACGCCGGCGTCCATCAGGGCCAGCGAGGAACCGCAGACCGAGGCCATCGACGAGGAGCCGTTGGATTCGGTGATTTCCGACACCACGCGGATGGTGTACGGGAAGGATTCCAGCGACGGCATCACTGCCAGCACGCCGCGCTTGGCGAGGCGGCCGTGGCCGATTTCGCGACGCTTCGGGCCCATCATGCGGCCGGTCTCACCCACCGAGTAGGGGGGGAAGTTGTAATGGAAGAGGAAGTTGTCCTTGTACTCACCGGACACGGCGTCGATGACCTGGCCATCACGGGCGGTGCCCAGGGTGATGGTCACGATGGCCTGCGTTTCACCGCGGGTGAACAGCGCCGAACCGTGGGTACGCGGCAGGATGCCGGTCTTCACGGCGATCGGGCGGACGGTGTCCAGCGCACGGCCGTCGATGCGGACCTTGGTGTCCAGCACCGAGTTGCGCATGGTGCTGTATTCCAGCTCGCCGAATTCCTTCGACAGCTCGGCCGGGTTCCAGCCTTCGGCGGCCACGCGGCCGGCCAGCGACTCGACCACGTCCTTCTTGATCGCCGAGATGGCGTCACGGCGCTGCAGCTTGTCGCGCACCTGGAAGGCTTCGCCCAGACGCGGGCCGATGGCTTCCTGCAGGGCGCTGATCAGCACGTCGTTCTTGGCCGGGGCTTCCCAGGTCGACGGCTTGGTGCCGGCTTCCACGACCAGTTCGTTGATCGCGTGGATGACCTTCTGCATTTCGCGGTGACCGAAGGTCACAGCGCCCAGCATCACGTCTTCGGACAGCAGCGCGGCTTCGGATTCCACCATCAGCACGGCGTTGGCGGTACCGGCCACAACCAGTTCCAGCTCCGAATCCTTCAGTTCGGTCACGGTCGGGTTGAGGATGTACTCACCGTTCTTGTAACCCACCTTGGCGGCGGCGATCGGACCCTTGAACGGGGTACCGGCCAGCGACAGCGCGGCCGAGGCACCGATCAGCGCGGCGATGTCGCCGTCGATGTCCGGGTTCAGCGACATCACCGTGGCGATGATCTGCACTTCGTTCTTGTAGTCTTCCGGGAACAGCGGACGGATCGGGCGATCGATCAGGCGCGAAATCAGCGTCTCTTTTTCGGTCGCGCGGCCTTCGCGCTTGAAGAAACCACCCGGGATACGGCCACCGGCGTAGAACTTCTCCTGGTAGTCACAGGTCAGGGGGAAGAAGTCCTGGCCCTCACGCGCGCTCTTGGCAGCCACGGCGGAGACCAGCAGCACGGTGTCGTCGAACTTGACGATGACGGCACCGCCGGCCTGACGGGCGATTTCGCCGGTTTCAAGCGTGACGGTATGTTTGCCGTACTGGAAGGTTTTGGTGATTTTTGCCACGGGGGATTTCCTTGGGATGATGCTTTCTTCGAATGGACCGTGGGCGACCCTTGCCGCCGACGGGTGACCGGTTGTCCGGTCCAGGCGTTTGATGCGGTACTGCCAAAACAAAACCGCGGCGCATTCCTGCGCCGCGGTGGGGATTCGTGCTTAGCGACGCAGGCCGAGCTTTTCGATCAGGGCCTTGTAACGCGGAGCGTCTTTCTTCTTCAGGTAGTCGAGCAGGCTGCGGCGGCGGTTGACCATCTGCAGCAGACCGCGGCGGCTGTGGTGATCCTTCTTGTGGGTCTTGAAGTGGCCGGTCAGCAGTTCGATGCGGGCGGTCAGCAGGGCGACCTGGACTTCCGGGGAGCCGGTGTCGGTGGCGCTGCGCTTGTTGTCTTCAATGACTTTCTGGGTGTCGATCGACATTTTATTTTCTCTTGGATGCGTGGCCCGCAGAAACGTCCCATTGACGTACCGCGTGACTCGCCGTGAACGAAAGGATGACCCCGCAGAACGCGGGAAGCCTGAAAAGGCCGCGAAATTGTAACGGGCGCAGCCGTCCGGGACAAGGACCGGCTGCCCGGCCGGTCAGAGGTTGAAGCGCCGTTGCGGGGCCAGCAGCCCGGTCTCATCGACCTGGCCCAGGCCCTGGATCTGCGCGTCCGGGCCATAAACAGCCACCAGCCCCGGGGCCCAGTCAGGATTGCGCAGGCGCTGGCCCACGCAGAAACGGGGCGTCTGTTCAGCATCCAGGGTCACCCGGGGATACTGCGCCAAACCGGCGGACAGCGGCAGCAGCAGCGCTTCCATGGCGGCCTCCCCGCCCTGCTCGGCCAACGCGGCCAGGGTTTCCAGCGTCACCATCGGCGCGTCGCGGAACGGGTCCACCCACAGCCGGCGCAGGCCGGCGATATGCGCCCCACAGCCCAGCGTCTCGCCGAGGTCGCGGGCCAGGCTGCGGATGTAGGTGCCTGAACCGCAGGTCACGCGCAGCGACAGCCGGGTCGGCTGCTGCGCCAGCACCTCGATGGCGTGCACCTCGACCTCGCGCTCGGGCGCCTCGATGGCCTCGCCCCGGCGCGCCTTCAGGTACAAGGGCTCCCCGCCCTGCTTGAGCGCCGAATAGATCGGGGCACGCTGCAGGATGCGCCCCTGCAGCGGCGCCAATGCGGCAGCCAGGGTCTCGGCGCTGATCGCCGACACCGGCCGTTCGCGCAGCACCGCACCATCGGCATCGTCGGTGTCGGTGGTCTGGCCCAGCACGATGTCGGCGTCGTAGGCCTTGGCCGAGCCCAGCAACAGGCCGGCGATCTTGGTCGCTTCGCCGAAGCACAGCGGCAACAGCCCGGTCGCCAGCGGGTCCAGGCTGCCGGTGTGGCCGCCCTTCTCGGCACGGTACAGGCGGCGCGCCACCTGCAGCGCGGCGTTGGAGCTCATGCCGGTGGGCTTGTCGAGCAGCAGGATGCCGTCCAGGCGACGGAAGAGGATTCGAGGTGCCATGCGGTGGTTTCGATCGGCGCCATGCGGCGCAGCCGGCGATGCCGGCGTTTGGCGGTACGGTCGCTTGCCGACCCGGGCACCGCCCCATAAGACAACAGCCCTTGCGGGCTGTAGGTCCATCACTCGGGTTTCTTTTCGCTTTCGTCCGCGTCGTCGTCGCCGTCCACGGAGGTGCGGCTCTTTTCAGCCGCCAGCGTATCGGGCAGGTCGCGCAGGATGTTGTCGATGCGCTCGCCACGGTCGACCGAATCGTCGTAGTGGAAGTGCAGCTCCGGCACGTGACGCAGCTTCATCGCCCGCGCCAGTTCCATGCGCAGGCCCCAGGCCAGTTCCTTCAGGCCCTTCATGGCCTCTTCCGAACGTTCGGGCATCAACGCGGTGACGAAGATCTTGGCATGCGCCATGTCACGGGTGATTTCCACGTCGGAGACGCTCACCGAAGGCAAGCCGTGTTCACGCACCGCGTTGTGCACGAGCGTTCCCAGTTCACGGCGGATCTGGGCGGAAACACGGTCGGTTCGATGGAAGGTCTTTGGCACGGTAGGCAGGCTCGTCTTGAAAGTGATGCGGAAAAGCGGAAAGAGCCGGACCGCGCGTGGCGGTCCGGCCTGGAACATTACAGCGTGCGCGGCACTTCGATACGCTCGAAGCACTCGATCTGGTCGCCCGGCTTGACGTCGTTGTAAGCCTTCACGCCGATACCGCATTCGGTACCGTTGCGGACTTCCTCGACGTTCTCCTTGAAGCGACGCAGCGATTCCAGCTCGCCTTCGAAGACCACGACGCTGTCGCGCAGGACGCGGATCGGCTTGCTGCGCTTCACGGTGCCTTCGATGATCATGCAGCCTGCGACCGCACCGAACTTCGAGCTGCGGAACACGTCGCGGACCTGGGCGATACCGATGATCTCTTCGCGGATTTCCACGCCGAGCAGACCGGACGCCACCTGCTTCACCTGATCGATCACGTCATAGATGATCGAGAAGTAACGCAGGTCCACGCCATTGGATTCAATGATGCGACGCGCGGAAGCGTCGGCACGCACGTTGAAGCCGATGACGGTGGCCTTGGAGGCAACCGCGGAGTTGGCGTCCGACTCGGTGATGCCGCCCACGCCGGAGTGGATCACGTTGATGCGGATGTCGTCGTTGGACAGCGCGACCAGTGCCTGGCTCAGTGCCTGCACCGAACCCTGCACGTCGGCCTTGATCACCAGGTTCAGCACCTGCTGGCCATCGCCCTTGCCCAGGGTCGCCATGATGTCTTCCATGCGGCTGCCGGCAGACTGCACCAGGCGCGATTCACGGCGCTTGATTTCGCGCTGCTGCGCCACGTCCTTGGCCAGACGCTCGTCTTCGACGACCACGAAGTCATCGCCGGCATCCGGCACGCCGGACAGACCCAGCACCTGCACCGGAATCGACGGACCGGCCTGGTCGGGCTGTGCGCCGGTTTCGTCGAACAGGGCGCGCACGCGGCCGTACTGGATACCGCAGACCAGGTAATCGCCCTTCTTCAGCGAACCCTGCTGCACCAGCACGGTGGCGATCGGGCCACGGCCCTTGTCCAGCGAGGACTCGATGACCACGCCGCTGGCGCGGCCGTCGGCCACGGCCTTCAGTTCCAGCAGTTCGGCCTGGACCGAGATCGCCTCGAGCAGGTCGTCGATACCCAGGCCAGCCTTGGCCGAGATCTCGACCATCTGGGTGTCGCCACCGAAGTCTTCGGACACGACCTGCTCGGTGAGCAGTTCGTTCTTGACCCGCATCGGGTCGGCGCCGGCCTTGTCGATCTTGTTGATCGCCACGATCAGCGGCACACCCGCCGAACGGGCGTGCTGGATGGCTTCCTTGGTCTGCGGCATGACGCCGTCGTCGGCCGCCACCACCAGCACCACGATGTCGGTCAGCTTGGCACCGCGGGCACGCATGGACGTAAACGCCGCGTGGCCCGGAGTATCCAGGAAGCTGATGACGCCCTTGGGCGTTTCAACGTGGTACGCACCGATGTGCTGGGTGATGCCACCGGCTTCGCCCGTGGCGACCTTGGTGCGGCGGATGTAATCCAGCAGCGAGGTCTTGCCGTGGTCGACGTGGCCCATGATCGTGACCACCGGCGGACGTGCGACCGGCTCGCCATGGTTGCCCGCGGACTGCGCCAGCAGCGCGTCTTCGGCATCGTTGGTGTTGGCACGGATCACGTTGTGGCCGAGTTCTTCGGTCACCAGCGCGGCGGTGTCGTGGTCGATGGTCTGGGTGATGGTCGCCATGACGCCCATCTTGAACAGCGCCTTGACCACATCGCCGCCCTTCAGGGCCAGCTTCTGGGCCAGATCGGCCACGGTGACGGTATCGCCGATGGTCACATCACGCACGATCGGGGCGACCGGACGCTCGAAACCATGGGCACCACCGCCGCTGCGCGACTGGTTGCTGTCACGGCGACCGCCGTGCTGCACGCGCCCGGTCGGACGACCGCGCGAGTTGCTGTTGTTGCCACGACGGGCGCGATCGGCGGCCGACAGATGCAGCTGACCGGCGAAGCGGTTGCCACCATCGTCGTCGCGCTTGGCGCCCGGGCGGTTGTTGTTGTTCGAATTGCGGTCGTCCGCGCGCGGCGCCGGACGTGCAGCCGACGGTGCCGACGGACGCGGATTGCGTGCCGGGGCATCGGCAGCGGCGGGCTTGGCCGCAACCGGGGCCGGGGCCGGCGGTGCGTTCCTGGCCGCTTCGGCAGCGGCTTCGGCCGCCTTGCGCTCGGCTTCGGCACGCTCCTTGGCGTCGATTTCTTCCTGACGCTTGCGGGCGATTTCTTCGTCGCGCGCACGGTCCTTCTCGGCCAGTGCGCGCTGCTCGTCCAGATTGCGCTGGCGGGATTCCTCCAGCTTGCGCAGGATGTCGGCGCGCTCCTCATCCGCGGTCATCGGCTTGCCGCTGGCGTCCTTCATGTAGGTGCGCTTCTGGCGCACTTCGACGTTGACGGTGGTCTTGCTGCGGCCGGCGCTGACGGTCACTTCCTGCAACTTGCGACGGTTGAGGGTGATCTTCTTGGCGGCCTCGTCAGTGCTCTCGACGGGCTGCTCGGTCTTGCCGTGCGAACGACGAAGGAAGCCCAGGAGCTTCACCTTCTCGGTGCTGGTCACGACCTGGTCGGGACCGCTGAACTTCATGCCGGCTTCGGCAAGCTGTACAAGCAGTTTATCGACCGGGGTGTTGACCAGTTCGGCAAGCTTGCGGATGGTGGTTTGCTGCGACATTCGGATCCTATGATCTGGTTGGCGCTCCCTCGAAACGTGCGAAGGCAGCGCGGAGTCTAAGCCCTGATCGGGTCAGGGCACTGTTCATCGCTGGCTCATTCGCCGCGCTCCAGGCGGGCGATCTCCTCGGCTCGGGCGGCAAGGATCAGGGCGGCGGCGCGCTCCTGGTCCATGTCCTCGATACCGAACTCGAGGATCTCGTCGGCGGCCAGGTCCGACAGGTCCTCACTGGTACGCACGCCATGGCCGGCCAGGGCGTAGGCAGTTGCCTCGTCCATGCCTTCCAGGGCGAGCAGGTCTTCCGACGGCGAGCCGTCCTCCAGACCTTCTTCCACCGCCAGCGCTTCGTTGAGCAGCGCATCGCGGGCACGGGCACGCAGCTCTTCGACGATGTCTTCGTCGAAGCCTTCCACGGCCAGCAGTTCGCCAACCGGGACGTAGGCGATTTCTTCCACGGTGTTGAAGCCTTCGGTCACCAGGATGGCGGCGATTTCTTCATCCACTTCCAGCTTGTCCATGAACAGCTGACGGGCAACGCCCTGCTCTGCCTCGGACTTGGCGGTCACCTGGTCCTGGGTCATCACATTGAGCTGCCAACCGGTCAGGCGGCTGGCCAGGCGCACATTCTGGCCGCCCTTGCCGATCGCCTGGGCCAGACGCTCTTCAGCGACCGCCAGGTCCATCGAATGCTTTTCTTCGTCGACGATGATCGACTGCACTTCGGCCGGCGCCATCGCGTTGATGACGAAGTTGGCCGGGTTCTCGTTCCACAGCACGATATCCACGCGCTCACCGTTGAGCTCGTTGGACACGGCCTGGACGCGCGAACCGCGCATGCCGATGCAGGCACCGATCGGATCGGTACGGGCGTCGTGGGCGAGCACGGCGATCTTGGCGCGGTCGCCCGGATCGCGTGCGCAGGCCTTGATCTCGACCAGGCCCTGGCCGACTTCCGGCACTTCGAGCTTGAACAGTTCGATCATGAATTCCGGCGCGGCGCGGCTGATGAACAGCTGCGGGCCACGCGGCTCCGAACGCACTTCGGCCAGGTAACCGCGGACGCGGTCGCCGGCACGCAGGACGTCGCGCGGAATGCCCTTGTCCTTGGGGATGAAGGCTTCGGCATTGCCACCGAGGTCGACGTAGATGTTGCCACGCTCGGCGCGCTTGACCACACCGGTGACCAGTTCGCCGACACGATCCTTCCACGCATCGACCACCTGCTGGCGCTCGGCTTCGCGCACGCGCTGGACGATCACCTGCTTGGCGGCCTGTGCGGCGATACGGCCGAAGTCCGGGTTTTCGATCTGTTCTTCGATGTAATCGCCGACTTCCACGCCTTCGGCTTCGTCGATGGCATCCATCAGACGAATCTGGCGATCGGGCGATTCCATCACCACGTCATCGGCCACCACTTCCCAGCGGCGGAAGGTTTCGTAGTTGCCGTCCTTGTGGTCGATCGACACACGGGCCAGCACTTCTTCATCGGGGTAGCGCTTCTTCGCCGCCGACGCCAATGCTGCCTCGATGGCATCGAAGATCACTTCACGCGGAACGCCCTTTTCATTGGCGACCGCATCCACTACCAGCAAAAGTTCCTTGCTCATTGGCTCACTCCGCGCGCGGCTTTTTGGCCGCCGGCTCGTTGGATGGTTTCTTGTTCGCCTTGCCACCCTGCTTGGGTGCCGGGCCAGTCGGTTTGGTCGGAGCGAGGCCGAGGGCGGCCCAGTCCGGCATGATGCGTGCCTTGTCGATATTCTCGACATCGGCGGTGAACGGGGAATTGTCGACCTTGAAGGTGACGGTGCCCTGTTCGATGTCCACAGCAAGGATTTCGCCCTGCAGTCGGCGACGGCCGTCCTGCGGGAGCTTGAGGGTAACCTTGGCCGATTCGCCGATGGCACGCTGGAACTGCTCGCCGGTGAACAGCGGGCGGTCGACGCCGGGCGAGGACACTTCCAGGGTGTAATTGGCGGTGATGGGGTCTTCGACGTCCAGCTGTGCGGAGACTTCGCGGCTGACGCGTTCGCAGTCGTCGATGTTGACGATGCGCTCGGGCTGTTCGGCCAGCGGCACGTCGATATAGAGGCGCAGCGTCGCACCACCCGGGGCAGTGAGATATTCCACGCCCAGCAGCTCGAGACCCAGCGACTGAACGGTGGGGGCGAGCAGATTCGCGATTTCAG
Source organism: Stenotrophomonas sp. (assembly GCF_031995405.1). Classification (GTDB taxonomy): domain Bacteria; phylum Pseudomonadota; class Gammaproteobacteria; order Xanthomonadales; family Xanthomonadaceae; genus Stenotrophomonas. The sequence continues at coordinate 43,202 of NZ_DAMAGC010000026.1, forward strand.
TTGCCTTGTCGCTCACAGTCTGCCTTGTTCGTTGAAAGAGATACGGGCCTGGTCCGGCGAACGGACCACCTTCCGGAAACAACAAAGGGCCCGCTGGGCCCCTTGTCCGGTACAACTCCGGTCATGCTGGATTCCGGTAGCGGGAACACACGCGGTGTGCGTTCCTGCGAGCCCAGCGTTCCGGGGGGTCACGGCGGCCTGGGTACAGGTTGCCGTTCCTGGAAGCCGGTTGCGGGACCCTTCTCATCCGTTGACGGGATGGGAGTGGTCAATCCGCTAAGCCACTGATCATAGCCGTTGCACCGCGCTGGTGCAATGCTTTGGGATGTTTCCGGGTTGCCTATTGTAAAAGCTGAACAGCGGGCGCTTGCGGACGCGGGCCTGGTGCCGGGGGCTGCGTTAGGGCTGCGGCAGCTTGCGTCTGCGGCGACGTGGCGCGGCATACGGGCCTCGCAGCTCGGCG